>CAISRK010000251.1 GCA_903887815.1 uncultured Bacteroidales bacterium
AAATACCCGCCATAAATTTGTCACATCAAATCCGGAACAAACCGGTTGACAGAACGAAGTGCTTTTTGAAATCCTTATTAATTAACCTTAAAATCACAAAAACCATGAACGCTTTACGCAACAATGTGAAACTCATCGGCCGCCTTGGCCAGGATCCTGAAGTAAAAACTCTGGACAAAGGAAACAAAATTGCAAAATTTTCCCTCGCTACCAGCGACAACTTCACTGGCAAGGACGGAAACAAGCAGGAACAAACCCAATGGCATAATATTGTTGTGTGGGGCAACCTGGCTGGCATATGCGAAAAATACCTCAAAAAAGGCAAGGAAATCGCCATCGACGGCCGCCTTACCTACCGCACCTGGGAAGATAAGAATGGAACAAAACATGTCAGCTCCGAAATAGTAGCAAGCGAGATGCTTTTTGTTGGCTCGAATAATGATTCGAAGAAATAAGGCATTTTATAAAACAAAAACATTGTATTTTTTTTATCTCACGATGCAACTGCAACATATACAATCCAGGATCTTCGAATTAAGGGGTTATAAGGTAATGCTGGATTCCGACCTGGCCGAACTTTATGAAACTGAGACCAAACGCCTAAAAGAGGCTGTTAAGAGAAACATCGAAAGGTTCCCATCCGATTCCATGCTTGAACTCAGCAAATTCGAATTTGATAGTTTGAGGACGCAAAATGCGTCCTCAAACAGGGGAGGAACCCGCTATCTGCCCTTTGGATTTACTGAACAAGGAGTTGCTATGCTTGCCAGTGTTTTAAACAGTTCCAAAGCAATAGAAGTCAATATTCAAATCGTAAGAGCTTTTGTTCTTTTAAGACAATATTCTCTGACACATGCTGACTTGACTAAAAAGCTCAAAGAACTTAAAAATACGTATAACAAACAATTTAAGGATGTTTACGAAGCCCTAAATTATCTTCTCACTAAAGACAAACAAAAATCCGAACAAAATGAACGTAAGCGAATCGGATACAAGACTAATACAATCGATTGATACTTTAAACTAAAAAACCTTTATACCAATTCTCACTAAAAAAACCCTTAAATCCTTAAAAAAATGAACACACTACGCAACAACGTAAAACTGATCGGTCGCCTCGGCCAGGACCCGGAAGTCCGTAACCTCGAAAAGGACAACAAAGTAGCCACTTTCTCGCTCGCCACCAGCGATAACTTTACCGATAAGGATGGCAATAAGAAAGAAGCCACCGAGTGGCACAACATCGTAGCCTGGGGCAACCTGGCCGGCATTTGCGAAAAATACCTGAAAAAAGGTCGCGAAGTTGCTATCGACGGCCGTATTACCTACCGCAACTGGGAAGACAAAAACGGCACTAAACATACAACTACCGAGATTGTTGCCAACGAAATCCTGATGGTTGGCGATAAACCTGCCGCAAAGGAATAGCTGGTCGTTTTCGAAAACTTAAAAGCCGCAAAGCATAATGCTGTTGCGGCTTTGTGCCTGGTCAATTCCTGGTCATGGGATAAAAAACCAGGCGCTTTACAACCCAAACAAAACCATGTACATCTGTGGAACCTGTTCGTCCAGCATGCGGTAAAAATCCGGTATCTCCTTTTTCCAGTCTTTGTTTTTACGCCAGGCATCCAGTTTCTTACCGGCATCATCAAAGATAAGATCGTCGAGCCCTTTCAGTTTTTGCATAATCCCTGTCCCGGCTCCGTTGTATAAAGCATTCACATCGATATAATTTTCGCCGTATCCGTATTTGATCGGGAAAATCCGGTGCTTAAGCTGCACTGCCTTATCGCACAACGGTGCTACGTCTGATTCATTGAGCATTACTATCGCCGGCTGATTCTTACCCTGGCAAAGCCAGAGCGGGGTTACAACCGATGCCGGCGGAAATCCCAGCACGGTCCACATGGTGGTATAATCCACATTTTCGCCGGGCCTGACACCTTGTATGGCCACTGCCGAAGAGGAATAATACCGTGGAATGAAATCGGTGAAATTGACAAATTTCTGTTCCGAAGGATTTTCGGAATACGATTTTTTCAAGTCAGTTTTTGTAAGCGAATGATACAGTGAACGGCTTACATCCTGTAAGATAAAACGAACCGTCAGATTATTTTGCTGTGCAGCCTGGTAGAAAAGATTCTCAGCCGTATTATAGCGTATTTGACCGCTTCCGCCATCCGGGTCACCGGTAAACGAAAAATTGGTATGAATAATGTACCCCAGAGGTGCAAGACCGGGATCATTTACATCTAGTTTTTTGTACGAGAAATTATCCACTTCAAAATAAGCCGCCCCTCCCAGTGCATCAATTACCCCGAAATTAGTCTCGGCTCCCATGGGTTTCGGGTAATTTTTCAGGAAAGTTTCAAATTCACTTACCGATGCGCATTCCCGCAGGGCTTCACGCATAATAATGCCTTCCCGGTCTTTAACCTCAATGGTATCCTTCATGATGAGGTTATACGATACGGTGTTCATAATGGCGAAACCCGCAGAGTTGTAACCGATCCAGATCGCTTTTCCTTCCTTGTCGTCCGAATCAACCAACCCGATTGAGCTGTATTTGCCATCGTTGAAATACATAATGGCATTCTGGCTGGCATCCGTATCCCGGTTTTTCCACATCACAGGCCTTCCGTCAGGAGTGGCTTTTCCGGTGATGATGATGGATGTACAGGCTTCAACGTTCAGGCATTGCAAGGCCAGGAGCATTGCCATGGTAATCAGCAGGGTTTTCATCTTTGCGGGGATTATTTACTCATTACAAAGTAAATAAAAATTGAGCATTAAAGCGGGCAGAAGCGGAATAATAATCCTAATTAATCACCATAGGGCGGGTTACCACAACTTCGTTTTTCGAATTAAACAGTTTCACATAATAAACACCTTTGGGGAATCCCTTGAAACGGAACCGCCAAGTAAGCGTGGTCTGCATAGGCTGTATAATTGTCTTATTTTCGAAAAAAGTACCGATCTTTCCCCCCGATTCACTCACCATGTAAAATGAATAGGTTTCGCGTTGCTTATTTTCGAACACAATTTCACCCGAAACCATCCCGCTCGAATAAAATATGCTATACGGTGCCGGTGGCGGTAATTTCCCTGTAAGTTTACTCACAAACAACTGAAGTTTATTCATCTCATCAGCATTATCGGAAAAAATACTTCCCAGGTCGTTGTCGTCGGTAATGGCCCATACTGCCTGCTGGGCCGCCTGGCTTTGAAAATGATTCTGCCCGATAAACTGTGCCAATGCCAGCAGGTTTCCATCAGCCATTTTACCCAATGCCAGGAGCGATTCCCTGCCGGGCGAAGCATCATGCATCTCGGTGCACATGGCATAGAGGTTCATGCTCTTCTTTTTGCCCGGCAGCAGGGTAATCAGTTCTTCCTGGGTAATCATCATACGCTGTTCGCCGGTATCGGCAGTTTCGAGAAAGCGGCCGCTCTCGATACGGAGTGTAAGCGGTGTTTTAGCAATATTCTGCAGGTCAAGCCGCATGCAGGGTCCGTAATAACTACCAAGGTAACCCCTGGCAGTATCATCGGTTCTACCGGTAATCGAGGCTTTTACATAGCCTTTGCTGATGGCATACGTGAGGCTGATTTCCGCCCCTTTTGCGAAAGGAACAACTAAAATGAAAAACAACAGGAACAGCGCCCCTGTCTGTAATCGCCTGCATATATACTTTGGCATTATCAACATAGGAATTGTATTTGAAAAGAAACGCAATATCTTTTCATTTATTTGATATGCAGCATTATCCCGCTTTTAGTTAACTTTACACAAAATCAAAAAAACCATGTCACACATCAAACCCTCCGTTTTTTTTATTATTTATCTCTTTATAAACTCTTGTACCATGAGCCAGAATCCCCCTACCGTTACCGATGCTGTTGACTTACAGAAATATGCAGGCCGGTGGTACGAGATAGCCTCCTATCCCATGTCGTTTCAAAAGGATTGCTATTGTGTAACAGCTGATTATACGTTAACCGATAAAGGGTATGTAAAAGTATATAACTCCTGCCGCAAAGGAAGTGTGAATGGCAAACCGAAATCAATCACAGGCAAGGCTTTCCCGGTGAAAGGAACCAATAATGTAAAGCTGAAAGTGCAGTTTTTCTGGCCGTTTAAAGCCGACTACTGGGTAATCGACAAAGCCGAAGATTATTCATGGGCAGTAGTTTCGGGGCCCTCCCACAAATACCTTTGGATTTTAAGCCGCACCCCGGATATGCCAAAAAAAACCTGGGAATATATTACCGGCAGGCTTGTTAAAAATGGTTTCGACCTGGCGAAACTGAAAATGATGGTGCATAAATAGGGGCTGGTTGCTGGTTCCTTTCGTTCCTCGAACCTCTCAACTTCCCGAAATTGATGAGATTGATAAATCAAAAATCCGACATCGCACATCCGAAATCCGAAATCCAACATTCGCCCCTCACCCTTCTCCCCTCCACTATCCACCTTCTTCCTTCTACCATCCACCATCCAATCTCTCACATATCCAGTCCCCTCAGTGATTCTTATGAATCCCGTAAATCATATTCCTCACCATAGAACGTGGCGAGATACGTGGCGTGAAAACACTGAGTTTATTCATAAAGCCGGGAACCACAACCGTTTTTCCTTTCAGCATGGCTTTATAACCGGCTTTAGCCACTTCCATAGCGGTAGCAGCCGGAAGCAAACGGTGAAGGAGCGATTTGCCAAGTCCTGCTGTTGTGGCAAAACCCGTATCGGTCGGACCGGGGCATAGGGTAGTTACGGTTACACCCCTACCTTTCAGCTCGCGGGTCAGCGCTTCGGAGAAAGATAATACATAGGCTTTGCTTGCATAGTAAACCGCCATGCCGGGCCCGGGCATAAATGCTGCGGTGGAAGCTACGTTCATAATTTTCCCTTTGCCTGATTTTATCATTCCCTGCACAAAAGCATGTGTCAGCTGTGTGAGCGCACTGATGTTTAGCCGGATCATCTCAAGATTCTTACCGAGGTCGGCCTGGGCAAACTCGCCAAAATCGCCAAAACCGGCATTATTAACCAGGGTATCAACTACTATATTTTTTGATTTCAGTTCGGTAATCAGCCTATTTACTCCGTCCTCGGTCGAAAGGTCGACAGCAAGCGTGATCACCTTGCAGGTATTGTTTTTCCTGATTTCACCGGCGAGTTGACTAAGTTTACCTTCCGACCTGGCTACAAGTACCAGGTTTTTACCATCAGCGGCTGCCAGCCGGGCTATATCATATCCTATTCCACCGGAGGCCCCGGTTATAAGCGTGTAATTATTCGTGTCCATTAGTTTTTTGTCTTAGTATTTCGTTCTAAAGGTAAACGAAACTAAGGTGTTATTGTTTCCCGCACCCTGTTAAAAGATTAAAAATCAGCGCGCCAGCAGAAACTGTTTATAACTTTTTCATAATCTCCGTGGCTGTAGTGTAAAATAAGCTTTCACTGATTGTTATTTTGCAATAAACAAGGCATCCTGGTACCTGTGGCCGGCCACGAATACCGCTCCCGGAAAAGGAATGAGATAAAGGAAAAAAGAAACACCCGTTTCAGCCTGCAAATTTCATCAGGTATACAGGAAACTGCAACAGCAAAAAGTATTAAGTGGACGGCAAAACGCTCCTGACTTTCAACACTTGAAAAAACTGGTCCAACCTTCTAAACTACATTTTTATGCCAGTAAAAACGGCTGCAAAACCGGCCAAAAAACAAAGGAAGATATTCGTTCTCGATACCAGCGTAATCCTTTACAACCACAATGCTATTAACAGTTTTGATGACAATGATGTTGCTATACCGATAACCGTTCTCGAGGAACTGGATAATTTTAAAAAGGGAAACGACAATATAAACTTCGAAGCACGCGAGTTTATCCGCATTATCGACCGCCTTTCCGAAAAAAAGACGCTTACCAAATGGCTTACTTTACCAAAATCAGGCGGCGGTAAGTTTAAAGTAATTATGCTCGAAAAAGGAGCTATGGATGCCCGCGAAATGTTCGGCGACAACAAACCCGACCACCGCATCCTTAATGCAGCACTTGCAATGGTGGAAGAAAACCCCGATTGCAAAGTCACACTCGTTTCGAAAGATGTTAATCTCCGTTTAAAAGCAAAATCGCTTAACCTGCAGGCCGAAGATTTCCTTACCGGGAAAATTAAGGATCCCGAGGGATTATACACGGGGAAAAGGGTTATTGAAGGATTACCCTCATCGGTAATCGACAACCTTTACCAGAACGGCTGGTGCGATATAAATGACATTGGTTTGGAAAATCCTATTCCAAACCAGTATTTTATCCTTAAAAACACCAAGAACTCGGCCCTGGCCTTCTACAATGCAACCACCCAGCGTATTGAGCGCCTCGACAAACGGCCTGCATACCGCATAATGCCCCGTAATGCCGAACAGGTGTTTGCCCTGCATGCAATAATGGATCCCGATATAAAGCTTGTTACGCTCCAGGGAGTGGCCGGAACCGGCAAAACCCTGCTTGCTCTGGCAGGAGCAATGGAACAACGCCGCGACTTCAAGCAGATTTACCTGGCAAGACCGATTGTTCCGCTCAGCAATAAAGAAATTGGTTTCCTTCCAGGTGATATTAAGGAAAAGATAGGGCCGTATATGGAACCCCTCTACGATAACCTTAAATTTATCCAGAGCCAGTTTGGCGAAAAGGACAAAGAGCATAAGGTGGTAACCGATTCGCTGCAAAACGAGAAACTGGTGGTTACGCCTCTGGCATACATACGCGGGAGAAGCATCAGCAACGTGTTTTTTATTGTCGACGAGGCACAAAACCTTACTCCTCATGAGGTTAAGACCATTATTACCCGTGCCGGTGAGAATACCAAGATTGTGTTTACAGGCGATATATTCCAGATCGATACTCCTTACCTTGATTCGCAGAGTAATGGCCTGTCGTACCTTATCGATAAAGTGAAATCGCATCCCATGTATGCGCATGTAAGGCTCGAAAAAGGCGAACGATCGGAGCTGGCTAACCTTGCGAATGACCTGCTGTAACTAATTTACAGAAAGAAAACCAAAATCCACAATTGACTGCTTTTCGTATTCATTTATGGGTTTTTTATTGGACGAATATTCTTCACCTGGTAATTCCGTAATATCGGATCTTACTTTTCGCTTCTCACAACCGTAAGCACGGTCTGCCCCACTGCCATCAATGTAAGTTTACTAATTCCGTCAAGGTTATCCTTACTGGTATGCCAGTACTTGTAAAATCCCGACTTCGTCAGTTGATCGTGCTGAATAATATCGATGGTCGGGATTTGTCGCAACTGGTTAATATACACATGATCATCCGTTAACCCATTGGTGCGGTCCTGCGAAAAATAATCGCTGTACCCTATTGATGTGCCCATATTCCATACTTTCTGGGCAATATCAGGTGCATAATACATGGTGGTTCCTTCCAGAGTAAAAACAGCATTTTCGGCTCCAATCATATCCAGCAATATCCCGTAGCGGGCGCTATACGAAGGAGTATGCGGGTACCTCGACCAGTATTGTGAGCCAAGCGCCCAGTCGTCGGATCCTACAAAACCGGCATCCTGCGGTGCACCGTAATCCTCTCCATCGAGAAGCAAGATATCAACCCCTACTGAGGCCGGAACCACTTTAAGCTGCCTGGCAATTTCGAGTAAAACACCTACACCGCTTGCACCATCGTTAGCCCCGTCAATAGGGGTACGTTTCATTATTGTATCCGGGTCCTGGTCGGCATACGGGCGCGAATCCCAATGGGAACAGAGCAAAACACGGGTTGTACTTTTCGGGTTGAAAGAGGCAATAATATTTTTACACTTAAGCGAGGTTCCATCCCAGGCTTTTGCCGTAAACGGCTGAACGATTACCTGCGGAGAGTATTTCTTCAGCGTTTTCTCAAGCCATGCCGCACAGTTGGCCTGGGCCTTACTGTTAGGAACCCGTGGCCCGAACTGAACCTGTTTTTCAATAAAAAACATTGCCGAGTCGGCATTGAAATCAGCAGCTTTAATAGCCTGTGCTTTTACTTCAGGCTCTGGTTGATCGGTTTTTGGGGCAGATTTCTGCTTACAGGAAGTAACTGCTGCAAATACCAGGACCGCAAGTACAAATTGTGAAAATCGCATGGGAATAATATTTAATGCAAAGGTAAGAGAAACAGGCTTCAAACCTATTTCAGAAAATCGGCCTTATGCCCGAACGACCCGGTGAAAACGGTTTCAGAAACAGGCCGTCGCGACCTGGGAGTAAGTTCAAGTTTGGTAAGATTGGGATGCAGATTTTCGGCATCCCCTAAGTAACCGAGTGTGAATGCTACTAAAACTTTATAATCAGGGGGTATGTTAAGTGAAAGTGCAGCCGCCTCTGAATCGAACCCGCCCATCTGGTGAGCGTGTACTCCATCTTCCGCAGCCTGGAGTGAAAGTGTAGCAACCGCCTGGCCTAAATCGTAAGCATAACTTTTATTCAGCTCGTCCCGGGAATTAGTTGTTTTGGCAACCGCAAGAGCTAAAACAGGGGCATTTGCAACCCATAACCTGTTGAATTCAGCCAGAGTGGTGAAAATCTTCGAAAATACTTCGTCCCCATTATAACCAACCAGGAAATACCAGGGCTGAAGATTATTTGCCGAGGCAGCCCAACGGCCTGCTTCAAAAATCTGCTGCAATTTCCATGGCTCTACTGGCTTCGAATCGTATGCACGCGGGCTCCAGCGCGAAGCAATAAGGGAATGAACCTGGTAATCCAACTGTGGTCGTTTGATCAATTCTGTTTCATGCATTGGGAATAAATTAAGGGTTGAACCGTGCTTAATAACCTAAGCCCGATAGTTTAATGCAATATTATGATTTCTTATCCGAATGGTAACGACGGGGAAACAGATTTTTCCATTCCTGTTCGATTTAACGCTTTAATGATATCCGGTTGAGTCAAATCAAAAATAAAAAGTACATCTGATCGATATAGAATGAAATTTATATCTGAATTCATAATTAATAATTTAACTTTGTCTATTAATTAATAACAACCGCATGCAATGAAAAACAAATACCTGGACCTGATTGAACAGACTTTCGACTTCCCTACCGAGGAATTCAAAGTTGAAGATAATGAGTTGTTATTCAACACCATCCCGTTAATGGAAGTGATTAAGCAGTACGGAACGCCTTTACGGGTTACCTTCCTTCCTAAAATTACCAAGCAGATCCAGAAGGCTAAAAGGCTATTCAATGTAGCTATTGCAAAGTCCGATTACAAGGGAAGTTACAATTTCTGCTACTGTACAAAAAGTTCGCACTTTTCGTTTGTACTCGAAGAAGCATTGAAAAATGATATTCATATTGAAACTTCATCGGCATTCGATATCCCTATTATCGAATCCTTATATGAATCCGGTAAGATAAAGAAAGAGGCTTACATTGTGTGTAACGGGTTTAAACGGCCTCAGTATATCGAAAATATCTGCAACCTGATCGAAGAAGGGTTTGAGAATGTAATCCCCATCCTCGATAACAAGTTTGAGCTCGACGAATATGACCGCACTATTACGCGCAAGATTAAAATTGGTATACGCATTGCATCGGAAGAGGAACCTAAATTTGATTTTTACACTTCACGCCTGGGGATAAGGTACAACGATATTGTTTCCTATTACGAAGAAGAAATAAAGAACAACCCCAAGTTCGAGCTAAAAATGTTGCATTTCTTTATCAATACGGGGATACGCGATTCGGCATATTACTGGAACGAATTATCGAAATGTGTGCAGGTTTACTGCGAACTCAAGGCTGTATGCCCGCAACTAACCTCACTGAATATTGGCGGCGGGTTCCCGATTAAAAACTCGTTGAATTTCGATTTCGATTATGCATACATGGCCGAAGAGATTATTTCGCAGATAAAAAGTATCTGCCAGAGGAACTCAACGCAGGAACCTGATATTTTTACTGAGTTCGGTTCATTTACTGTTGGTGAAAGCGGTGCCATACTTTTCAGCATTATCGACCAGAAACGCCAGAACGACCGTGAGCTCTGGAATATGATCGACAGTTCGTTCATTACCACACTTCCCGATACCTGGGCAATAAACCAGAAATTTATTCTCCTGGCTATAAACCACTGGGACCAGGAATATGAAAGGGTTTTCCTGGGCGGACTTACCTGCGACAGTGAAGACTACTATAATGCTGAAGCTCACACAAATGCGATCTTCCTACCCAAACTTATGGACGATGAACCTCAATATATCGGCCTGTTCCATACCGGGGCTTACCAGGATTCGTTATCCGGGTACGGTGGGATTCAACACTGCCTGATTCCTGCACCCAAACATATCATTATAGATGTTGACGAGGATGGTGAATACTTCACTAAGCTCTTTGCAAAGGAGCAAAGTCATAAATCGATGCTAAAGATACTCGGTTACTGACCCAAGGTCATTCAACATTTTGGATCCGGGAATTTCTGTAAAAAAAAAACAGAAAGCAGTTTCCGGTTTCAAACAGCACAAAGTCAATACCTTAAAACCGGACAGGTTTAACTGGAAGGTATTTTAACATAAAGATTTTTGTTGCATGTATAAATTATATTAAATTCGCATCACCTAAACCAAACTGCATACTAACCTCACTCTTTACCATTAGCCTGTATTTCAGTTGTTTAACCTGGATTACAACCTATTTCTTCTTTTATGGATAAAAGTGAATTTCATTCACATATTCCTAAAAAATAATGGTCCTGAGTTTAAATATACTTTATCATGAAACAGTACGGTGATTTACCTAAGGAATTTACTGCGTTTGAAAGTTCAAAAATTGTTATTGTCCCTGTGCCATACGATGGCACCTCCACCTGGATAAAAGGTGCTGATAAGGGGCCAAAAGCCATCATTGATGCATCGTATAACCTCGAAATGTACGATATCGATACAGATAGCGAGGTACATAAACTTGGTATTCATACTGCAGAGCCAATAACTGAAGATTCTTCGCCCGAAGCGATGGTTGACGAAGTATATAATAAGGTGAAAGCCTTATTTAAAAAGAAAAAATTCCCGGTTATCCTGGGTGGCGAACACTCGGTAAGTATCGGGGCTTTTAAAGCCGCAAGCGAACAATTCACCGATCTCACTATTCTGCAATTCGATGCCCACGTTGATATGCGCGATGAGCATAACGGTTCAAAATTCAATCATCAATGTGTTATGGCACGGGCAACAGAAATGGCACCGATTGTCCAGGTTGGTATACGGAGTATGAGCGCAGCCGAACGTGAAGATATTAAACCTGATTGCGTTTTCTATGCCATGCAGATATATGACCAGTCGACCTGGATGTACGAACTACTCAACAAACTAACCCGAAATGTATACATTACTATCGACCTTGATGTATTAAATCCCTCCATCATGGCTTCGACAGGTACACCTGAACCGGGTGGAATGAATTGGTTCGATATTATTAACATCCTGAAAAAAATCAGCGAACAGGTTAATATAGTGGGATTCGATATTACTGAACTGGTTCCCAACAAAGAAAACAAAGCCCCCGATTACCTCGCGGCCAAACTTATTTATACCATGCTTACCTATAAGTTTATAACAGGGATCAAATAAAGCAGAAAGCATATTTTCAAAAAGGCTGCTCATTTTTACAATGAGCAGCCTTTTTGATTTATAAAGGTTATAATTGCTTCTTATCTGACGATAAAAGCCTTTGATAGTTTATTGTTGCCTGATCGTAATACACAAGTGTAATATCCGGCACTAAGCTTTGAAATATCAATATTCTGATGTGCTATTCCATTGTTGCTGGTTGCTTTCTGTGTTGTGGTAAGAACAATTTTACCGTCAGAGTTAGCTATTTCGATATAGTAATCTGACTTCAGTATAAGTTCTGCATCCACCTTAATCATTGCATCAGCAGGATTGGGCGAAATACTTAAGGATGCATCCTTTGATGGCAGGTTGTTCAACCCAACATAACTGACAAAATTCAGGTTGTAGCTTACGGGAGTACAGTTTATCCCTGATATTGTGAGCTGGGCCTGCCCCGAAACTGCAACGGGTAAATCAAAGTTGATTGTTGCATGTCCTGATGCATCAGTAACGGCTTTGCCAATCATGACTCCATCTTTCATCAAAACACAGGTTAAATCGGAAACCTGGCTACCATTACCGGAAACATCAATACTTATGTTTGTGGCACTGGTTTGAACGGTAGCCGGGTAAACAGCACTTATCGTGATGGAATTATCAGTAAAAATGGCTAAAGCAGGATCGCCAAGTACATTACAATCATAGAAACACCAGCGTAAAGCACCTGGTTCCCATTGCCCCGGGGCTGTAACCCATGGAGCGGTAGCGATTTTTGATTCCATATGAGCACGCCCAATGCGGTTAAGTTTATCATTGAATAATGCATCCATATATTCGCGGTGCAGGTGTGCCGAAGGACCTTCAGTTTGTCCTTCGTTAAACCACCCATAGCGCGAATTCCCGATAAAGGCAACTGCAAAATTGTTAATAGTTACTATTTTTTCGGCAATGCAGTCGTTGTAATCAAAAGCACCACAATAGCAACCATGGGTATAAACTATAGTGAAATTATGGGTAGTGCCATTCAGTCCCGAAAAATTAGCATCCGTTATGTCCTGCGGGCTAAGCATCATTACATAATTCTCATTGGCATGGCCAACATGATTAAGCATGGGCCGTCCTGAATTCAGTTTACTCATCAGATCCGATTTCCCATAGGATGCATTGTTTTCATATAAGTATTCGAAGTTGTAATCAGTCGGTATTCCATTGGTTGTGTATCCATTGTCGGACCTTTCACCTTTCAGAAGTTCGAGGTAATCGCTGCCGTATGTAAGTGGGTTGTCGTAAAGCCATTCGCCGGCCATAAGCACCTTGCGGAATTCGCCGGCAACCGGTTCGAACTGATATTTATAACTCTTGTTCAGCATCCTGGTAAGTTCGGCTGCGTTGCTGAAAGGCATGCGGGCAACAGCTATGTCAGGCAGGAGATCGTCTTCGCCGGGTTCGCCCCACTTTGCATCACCATTCGTATTCCAGTTTCCGTCAAGGGCTGAATAATACAAATCGGCAGGAATGCTGTTATCGGTATATCCTCCACCCGATTGAACGTAGCAATAAAATCCACGGGCAGGAACCAATTCTACATCACCGCCCAAAAGCACATATTGGACTCCATGTGCCTGGTATTCCTGGATAATATATTTCCTGATTTTTTCAGGGGTATCGATACCAGACATGCTGGATATTATACTTTCTACGGTCACAACAGATGTCCTGATTCCCTCTCTTAAATAATTGGTTATCATACCATTAAACGATGTTGAAAAAGCAGAGCCAGTAATGATCAGGTATTCATAATCACCTGAGTTAACCTGCCGGTCGCGCGCATAGGCATTCTCCATTTCTTTGTTTTCGGCAAGGTGATCAGCTTCAGGACTTGAAGGAATTAAATTTTCAAGTGCTTCGGTGGCCTTGGCATCAGCTGCTGTGGTAATTATTACCCGTGCTGATGTATAATAAACAAGTTGGCCGGTAACCGGGTTGTAACGTGCCGGGGTGAAACTTGTCAATGCAAAGGAGCGTCCGTTCAGAAAAGAAGTAATCAGCTTACCTTTTGGATCGGCAGGAACAAATGCATTCTGGCTATATACCGCGTTGTCCTTCATAAAAACACCCGAAGCGGCTACTGACAAGGGGCTAACATTCTGTTGAGGATAAATCTCGTATTTCCCGGGATAGCTAATCTCACCGCTAAAAATGATTTCAATACCCGTGGCAGCTTCACCCGGAGGAAGCATCAGGCTAACCTGGCGGTATGGCATTACTGGCTGGCCGGGTAAGGCCGAAAGCATCGTATTATTGAAGTTAAACGCCTGGAAATTTCCGGCTTTGCTAACTTTCGGGGAGTCGAAGTGATAAGTCATCTCAACCTTACCGGCCATGACAGCTGTGGACAGGACGAATAAAACAATGATTAGTCGCAGATGTAGTTTCATAATGATGCTTATTAGAAAATGATTTTCAACTTTCATTTACCTGACGGTGATGCTCAACAAAGATACAAAATTGTTGAATGTTTGCAATTTTGAAAACAGAACAATCTAGAGTATCATCAATGCAATGAATTATTTAATATACTTCACCCATATCTGCTTACCGGCATTGTCGGTTTTATTCAGGAATATATAACTCCCGTCGGAATTGGACATACCTGTAATGAAAAATTCCTGGTTTGAATTCTGCACCAACCCAAAACCCTGATCAACGTTGGATCCTCCAAAATAATTATCCCATTGCAAATCCCCGGTTTGATTTGTCTTGATCAGGTAAACATCGTCATTACCAGATCCTTTGCTATTGGTAATGCCTGTTATAGCATATCCTCCATCGATAGTCTGAATCAGGGTAGAACCATATTCGAGACCTGGTTGTGAGTATATTTTATTCCAAATGATGTTGCCGGCAGTATCTGTTTTAAGAATTGTTATTTCACTGTTCGAGGTAGCCTGTGATGTTCCTCCTATGGCTACATTACCGTCCTGTGTGGTGGTAACCGAAAACCCGATACCATAGCCATATGTTTTTGTCCACAGGCTATCGCCTTTAGACGAAACCTTCATAAGAAAAATTCTGCCGCCACCAGTACTGTATCCTTTTAGTGAACCAGTAAGGTAATACCCGCCACCCGGAGCAGCAGCCATACTATATGCTGCATCGAACGTAGTATCAGAAGAATACTTTCCTGCCGGACCGTAGGTTTTTTCCCATTTAACGGATCCATCATTATTAAGCTTTAAGAGGTAAATATCACGGTCGGCCCTGGTGGTTTTCTGAATCCACCCTGTAACAAGGTATCCGGAATCGGAATTGGAATGTGGCAAAACATAAAAGCCCTGGGAACTATTGGAGCCCCCGTAAACTGCTGATTGAACTAGTTTGCCTGCATTGTCGGTAATTACCACTATCGTGCCTGGTGACGCACCAAGGGCCCTGTTTGAAAAACCAGTCGCAATGTATCCTCCCTTATTTGCCTTTTTTGCATTATAAAAAGCATCAACATAAGATGTGGCGAACGACTTTGACCAGATAGTATCGCCTGTCAGTGAATTTGCCAGGATGAGGTTGGCATCGTAGCCACCGGCTCCTGTATTATAACCTGCAATTATGAGATTCCCATCGCTTGTCAATGCAACACTGTTTCCACTGCGCAGGTATTCTTCAGGAATCGGGTCATCCTTGCAGGAATTCAGCGATACTATAAGTGTAAAGGCAAAAGCTACTTTTAAAAAAATCAATCGGTTCATTTCTACTTTGGTTTGTATTATAAAGTTAATTGCGGATATCAAGCTCTTTAATGAGGTTGGTAGCGCCGGCATATTTATCAATTACAAAAAGCACGTACCTGATGTCGACACAAATTGTACGTTGCAACTGAGGTTCGAACGCATATTTTCCGCTCATTGCTTCCCAGTTGCCGTCGAATGCCAGGCCTGTTAATTCGCCATTTCCATTCAGTACAGGGCTGCCGGAATTTCCACCGGTAATATCATTGTCGGTAAGAAAACAAACGACCATTTTACCGTTTTCGCCGTACCGTCCATAATCCTTAGCCTGGTATAATTGTTTCAGTTTTACAGGAACCACGAATTCTTCATTAGTGGGGTCTTCTTTTGCCATAACGCCATCAAGTGTCGTTACAAAATTATAATCAACAGCATCGGCCGGGCTGTAGTCGAGCACTTTACCATATGTAAGCCTCATAGTGCTGTTAGCATCTGGATAGAAGGTTTTGCCTGACTGCATTTCCTGCAAACCTTTTACAAAAAGCCTGCGTCCCCTGGCCAGAAGTTCATTTGCCGGTCGCACAAGGCTGTCGATTACAGTGGCATTAGCTGCAAATGCTTTTTGCAATGGCCAAACTGCATCTTTCTGCAGCGTTTTCAATTTTGGATTTGCAAGAAACTGCTCAACGGAAGATTGGCT
>CAISRK010000252.1 GCA_903887815.1 uncultured Bacteroidales bacterium
AGCACGGCAATCGAAAACATAACCACCGCCATTGCCTGAATAATCGGGAGGAGGCCCGTTTTTAAATGAAAAACTATTCACCGAAACAACAAGGGTACCCGGCTCAGATACTTCCGGAATCGGGATATCTTTTTTGGCAATTTCATTAAGGGCATGCATTAATTCAGGCATTTTTATCCTGAAAGCTATATTTTCAAGCAGCCATCGCAAATTTTCAATGGCAAAGGGAATACTTTGCAGAAAGTGTGCCCTGCGTTCAAAATACCCACGAAAACCATAAGCTCCCATAACCTGAAGAAGGCGGATGAGAACAAAACCGTAATAATCGTCGATAAATTTCTTTTCGTCGATTTGTATAAACATTTTCAGGTTCTGAAGGTACCAGTGAAGCATCTCTTCCCTGAAAGTGTAAGGCAGCGAAGCCTTTACCTGGAACAGCAACGAAGCAAGGTCGTATTGAAGCGGTCCGCGCCTGCCGCCCTGGTAGTCGATAAACCAGAGTTTCCCTTCATGGATAAGTATATTGCGAGCCTGGAAATCGCGGTACATAAAATACTGGTTGCCACTTTGAAGCAGGTGAACAATAAGCCGGTCGAAATCGTCCTCGAGGGCAGCTTCGTTGAACTGGATTTTTAAAAGCCGGAGGAAATAGTACTTAAAATAATTCAGGTCCCAGCGCATGGAACGTCCGTCGAATTCACCTGAGGGGTAACATACCGAAAAATTCAGATCCTTGCATGCATCAACCTGGAAACGAGGCAATTCGGCAATTGCCATTTTATAGAATGCATACGATTCATCAGATGGAAGTCCGTTAACCCTGTTTTTCTCAAGGTGATCGAGCAGTGAAGTATTTCCCAGGTCACTGATGAGGTAACAATTGTCATCGAGGGCAGTTGCAAGCATTGAGGGTACATTCAAGCCCATTTGACTGAAATGATTAGTAAACGAGATGAAAGCCCTGGTCTCGGCTGGATCGGGACTAAACACGCCAATAGCCTGTTTATGTTGACCCGACAGCCTGTAATATTGCCGGTATGACCCGGCCAGTGGTATGGGCATAATTTCAATACCCTGATCGTTGGCCCATTTCTCAAAAAGGCTCTGGAGTATATCGGTTGGGTCAGTTTTTACCACGGGACATTTAAAAAATCGTTAAACAATCGGCCATAGCGCAAATTTATGGTTTTTGGTTCGGATAAGAGCTATTAATCTTTAACAACTGTGCCGATTAATTGTTAAACACAGTATATTTGCACGCACATAGCAACTCCTGTTATACCAATCATATTATGGAAAACACAAAAGCACTGGAAATCCTGAAGACCGCAATATTGCTTGAAAAACGCGGCAAGGCTTTCTACGAAAAAATGGCGGAGCAAACTGCCAGCCCCGAAGCCCGGAAGATTTTTACAACCATGGCTGAAGAAGAAAAAGCGCATGTTGAATTCCTTTCGGTTCAGTTTGCAAACTTTATTAAGGAAGGGAAATTTGCAAAACCCGATACCTCGTACAACGATACCGAGGATATTTCGCATGAAGTTTTGAATCCGCAGCTGATAAAAGAAATTTCGGCAGCCAGTTTCGAAGCTGCAGCCATTTCGGCCGCCATGGATTTCGAAACCCGTGCGGTTGAATTATATTCGAATCGCTCGGCTGAAGCAGATGATCCGTATGAAAAGGAAATGTACCGTTGGTTGGCTGAATGGGAAAGCGGACATCATAAATTATTGTATGATCTCAATGAAGCACTAAAGGAAAGCATCTGGTACGATAACCAGTTCTGGCCGTTCTAGCTTTTAATTGTTATTAAAAAGCGCATCAATCCTTGGATTGATGCGCTTTTTTGTGCGATATTGCTTCAAAGTAACCGTATCCGCTTTGAAGACTTTTAAAAAGTTATTTAGGTCCTTCATTACTTCACAACAACAGTCCCGCTTCCCCAGTACGAATGGTATTCACCGTTGTACATGGCATCGGCCGAAACTGCACCAATTACATATTCGCCTTTGCTTACAGCCCGGACGGTATAATAAAACACTTTGGGTGTGCCGTTGAGGGAAGTGAAGAAACTGATACGGTCGTCGCGTATATCAGTATATTCAGGTGTAGTACGATTTTTCATGAAATCCATTTCTCGTTCGGCTACAAGTCTTGAGTTCTCGATTTCGAAACATGCCGGCAACAAGTCGGTTATAGCGACATTTTCAACATTCATACCTGATTCGGATTGGGCAGTGATCTCAACCACAACAAGGTCGTTCTGGCTAAAACTATTGCCATTTAATGGGCTCCCGTTGCGATCGAGGAATCGGCGCCTGACTTTCAGGAATTTGTCTTCATTAGCAGACACCGGTGAGAGTTTGACACCTGACAGCTCATAGTAATAATAAAGCGCTCCTTTCCCCTTGGCTGTAATTGTTACAGTTTTATTTCCGATATCGGCAGGAAGACGTAAATCTTTATTTTCATACTTCCCGATTACCTTGCCATCAACCGAAATATCGGCAGTTACATCCGAAACCGAAGCCTTCCTGGCATGTTTACCTAATGCCAAAAGTGTGAAAGCTATTTCCTGGGTTGAATAATAATAGGCCCCTTTCACTTCGTTGCTAACGCTCCTCAGCAATTCGTTAACCTGGGGATTGTTGGGATCGGCTTCGAGCAAGGCGTTGAGAGCTAAGGACCGGTCGCGTAGGTATGACGAGTAGGATCCGCCAAACTCCGTAATAGCCTTTTCATTTCCAAACGCCTTGGGCAAGGTACTCCTGAAACTTTTTACATCGCCGGAAAGCATAAATGCTGCAGCAAGCAGGTAACGGCTTTCGGATGACAATTCGCCCGAGATCGATTTATAATAATTCATGGTCGAAACCGGGGACTGGTCAGCCAGTGCAAGCACGTAAGCTGAATATAGGATTTCGCGGCGCGGGATATTGCGCGATTTACGGACCCCGTTTTCCATATAGAAATAGGTGCCCATTTCGCGTTCCTTCACTTTTTGTGTTAAAAATTTCAATGCACCGTCAAGAACCTTTTTATTTGTTTCGAATCCTGCTCCCTTAGCTTCGATAAGGAAATGTGTGGCGTAAACCGTTGCCCACCAATCAGCAGTCCCACATTGCGGCCATAGCGATAATCCACCGTTATACAGTTGCATGGATTCTACTTTCAGAATGGCCTGCTGCACGTTGTAACCCGGTGTTCCTTCGGCTGTTGTGTTCCGACCGGATACAGCAGGAAACAATCGGGTAATATCAGCAAGGTAGAGTTGTGGAAATGCCGTCGACACAGTTTGTTCGAGGCATCCATAAGGATAACGGACCAGGTAATCGAGGTTTTTGGCAAATTCCAGGACAGGCGATTTACTTAGTATCAGCGATGATTTGATTCCTTTCGGATAAAGATCGGAAGCAACTTTAAATGATTTGGCTGATCCGGCAGGTACAGAACCTGTTCCGGTTATGAATGTAAGGCCGGCAGCCGGTCTGACCGGGATGTCAATCTGCTGGGTAAATGTTTGTCCAAGAGCATTTACCGTTGCAGTAATTGTGGCTACGCCTATGCCTTTATCAGCTTTCACGCTGAATACAGCAATAGCTTCACCACCGGCCTTTAGGGTGGCTAGTGATGAATTTTTACCAGATACAGTAAGAGGACCGGCCGAACTTAATGTTAATGAGGCACTTCCGCCCCTATCAGTGGTATTGGTCATTGTGACAGTTACTGTGCAATTATCGCCGGGGCTCAGGAACCGTGGCAACGACATGCTGACGATAACAGGATCGGCTACTTTCATTGTTTTTTCCGCTGACCCGAACTGACGGCCTTTATAAGCAACAGCCATTGCCCTGAGTGCGCCCGAAAACTGCGGGATATCGATTGTGTAAGAACATTCACCCGAGGAATTGGCCTTTAGAATCCCGCTCCATTTTGAAATCAGCTTCACCCGGTCGCCGGTTAAAGGGTTGATTCGGCGCGAAAGATCAAAGGCTTCGCCTCCTGCCGGGCTTGATGAATGTTTCAGTTCAGGATAAAGCAAGGCATAGACATCATAAGAATTGACCCCTAATGCCCTTTTCTGGTAGAACCATGCGAAAGGATCGGGTGTTTTATAATCCGTGATCTGGAGAATGCCTTCATCGACCACAGCGATTGTAACCTCCGCATCAGGAGCTGTTTTTACCGTAAAGGTTTGTTTTACACCTGATCGTGATTTTTCGGAAGCCGTAATTGCAACATTCAGTTTTGCCGAAACATCCTCGACTTTAAGTGAAATCACTCCATGCGCAACGGTAAGGGGAATCGACATATCTCCCGATTTGCGGAAAGCGGTGGCATCGATATAAATATTCGGCAGATGATCGGTTGTTACTGCGATATCCATGCTGGCCGATTTATTGGCCAGGGTCAGGAATTTGTAGCTCAGCACATTATCCTGTTCGATTGCAACCAGCAGCTGCCCGTCGAATGGAGTCTTAAACAACAGTCGTGCCTTCTGACCCGGTGTATACAAAGTTTTATCCGTGGTGATTGTAACTTCGCCTTCGCGGTTGACTTCGAAGGATGAGTAATCAGTATCACCCCATCCATAGGCATAAAATGTTCTTGAGACATAATTTTCGCTGCCAGGGGCCAGGATACGGACTTCGTATTCACCCGATTCGACAGGGATAAAAGGCACAGAAGTGCCGGTTCCTTTAACTGACATTTCGCGTGAGAAAACTACTTTCTCCTTTTTTTGCGACATGTAGTTGTACCTCCCGTAATCGTGCTCAATTACAGTTTCGTAATTGTATTTCAGAATTACAATCTTAGCCTGGGCACCCGGCAAGGCTTTGCCGGTGCGGTCGATAGCAGCAAACTGCAGGTTAACCGGTTTTCGGGTCGAGAGCCAGGTATCGAAATACCTGATCCCAAAAAATACCTGCTGGGTAGGAATATCAATTACGTTGAGCCTGTTAACCGGTCTTCCGGTTTCGTCGAAAACAGTTGTGTAGATTTTACCTTCAAGTAAGCCAATATCGCGGTATGCCGCCGATTGCAGGGTTGCAGCTGCTTTCCCTGATGCATCGGTAGTCCCTTGCTGCATTACGGAGGCAAGTGTTGGTATATTTTTCGATTCAACATTAAATGAATAATCCGGTAACGTTTTCGAGCTAAGCTGTTTGCGTTTAAGGCGTATTTCCGTTTCGAACCTTCTGCCTCCGGCTGGTGTGCCATACAGGTTTTCGGCAGTAATTTCCAGGTTAATAGCTTCGGCTGGCAAATAAACCGCTTTGGCCAAATGTGTAGTTACTTTTATACGGTCGGGGACAAATTCCTCAACCGAAATCCGTTTCGATGCGAGTAAAACATCATTGGCTGAATACACTTCAACGAGGTAGGAACCTGTCATAGCCTGTTTCGGGATAAAAAACCTGGTTTCGGCAGCTCCGGATGCATTCAACTGGTGCCGCTGGTTCAGGTATTCGCGTCCGTTAGGGGCCAAAAGCCTTATTTTAACAGGTATGTCCTTCACCACTTCCCAGCGCGGGGTGCGAACAATTGTATTGATATGGACAGTGTCGCCGGGGCGGAACAGGTCGCGGTCACCATAAATAAATACGTCGTAGTTCACATTATCCGTGCGTTTGCCGCCAACGTCGAAACGGGAAGTTTCGACCCGCGTTTTATCGAAAATTACAAAATTGAAATCATTCTCATAGCGAGCAGTAACCATACTCAGTTTGAAACCGGCAGCCACCTGTTTTACATTTTTGAAAATGGCAACCCCATTGTTATCCGAAACTGCTGAATATACTTTCTGGTTGTTCGAGCTTATAAAGTCAAGTTTTGCACCTTTCACCGGCGTGGCATCGCGAAGCGAGTTAACAAAAACCATTATATCGGAGGCTCCTTCTTTCACAATCATCCCGAGATCGGAAAGTGACAGCAACTGAACATCCTGTATATATTTCTTATCCGAAGCCTCAACCTTCACCAGATATAGGCCTTTATATGAATCGTTAAAATTCAGTTCGTTAAGGTCGAGATTCAGAAGGGAGATATTTCCGGATTTTTGAAGCGATCGTGTCTGTATTTCCTTGGTCAATATGGGTTTGCCGTAATTTTCGTCAAACTGCCAGGTATAGTAGTCGCTGTATTCCTCTGTTTCACCGTCGTAATAATAATCCCAGTTCTGTCCCTGGCGCAGGTAATGCTGAATATTATTTTCAAATATTTTGAAAACGGAAATTTTAACTTTCGGAACATTAACAATATTAACTCCAAGATTCCGCTCTCCCCTTGTCGACAAATAAATCGCATTATGTTCGATAAATGATATCCCCGGTACCGGGTCGGAGAAAGATACTACCTGTGAATAATCCTCTGTGAGTTCGCGGCCAAAGACGCTTTTTAGGCCTTTCTTTACATTGAGTGTGTATGACTGTGAACCCAGAAATTCGCCTTTGATCCTGAAACCGTTTGAAAGCAGTTCTGTTGTGAGTTCCATTTCAGGATAGGTAGAAATCAGGGCTGCAAGCCCTTCGGCTACAACAGGCTGCGACATGAACACATCGATGTAACCTTTTCCGTTGTCGAATCCGGTTTCGAACGAAGTTACCTCGAGTTTATCCTGCGAAGGAATCACAAAATCACTTTTCACAGGTTCTTCGGAGGCTGCATTACCTCCGCTACAGGTAAGCCCTTTGGCTATAATGACCTCCCCTTTAACCGTGGCATCGACAGCAAGCAGATCGTAGGCAAAAGCGATCTCAATTACATCGGCATCATTCTGGGTTATGATCCGATAAGGCATTTCCTTTCCGCTAACAATAACTTTAAGCAGAGGCTTGAGCGCCGAAGTATTAAGCGGGTTGTTAAACGCCAACTGGCAGCGTACCTCAACCTGGTTAAGCAATTGGTCGCTTAGTGCCCAGTAGCTGTTGATGCCTGTAACTTTCAGGTATGGTGTATGAAACAATACAGGATCGTCGTCGGTGCTGAACTTGGTTTTACTGTATTTTAAAAGGTCCTTTGTGAGGAATGCCTTATAATTTGAGGCCGGCAACAGGGATCCCATAGGTGAAAACGTTAATTCCGATTTCCCCGTAAACATAAACCTGCCGGGAATTGCCGGTTCGAACCTGACATACTGGGTTGTATCCCATTTATTGATCAGGCCTGAATCAGGGATAAGTTCCTTATTGAATGTAAATACCAGGTTCTGAGAGCGTGAAACTTCGTCCTCGAAATTGGTTTTCTTGATTTTAAGCGAGTTAAAATCGCTGCACGATGCAAGGGTGAGTCCCAGCAGCACGAAAAGGATCAGGTGCTTAAGCATGATTAATGCAAATTAAAGGTTGTAATGATCTGATTACCTGAAATATAAACTAATGCGAATTTTGAAAAGCTGAGTTTGTTATACTAACTATAAAATTAATGAATAATTGCAGTAAAAGTAAATAGCGAATAAATAAAATATTGAACAAATTCACAATAATGAAGTACTTGTACTTTTTACATCAATTATCTTGAAATATCTATAAAAAAACACCACATCAGGAATAGTATATCGAAATACTGCCTGATGTGGTATATTTTGCCCCTAACGGGTAGAGGTAGCAATCAATTACTTATCAATCCTGAATACTGAATCTATCACTGTTCCATCAACCCATTTTATTACAGCAACCACTTCGTCGGTCAACCTCGGCTTTTGCGGTTTCCCGCAGATTTTCTCTGCTTCAGCCTTGAGCTGGTGTATGGTTTTAATCGGAAGCGAGCTCCCTTTCATTTTATCAATCAGGTCGGTCCGCAAAGGATTAATTGCAATACCACGTTCAGTAACAATTACATCGATCAGTTCGCCGGGACCGCAAATGGTGGTAACCTCGTCGCGGATTACAGGCATACGGTCGCGGAATAAAGGTATAGGCAGGATAACACATTTCGATAAAAGGCAATTCATCCAGCCTCCGATACCGTGCAAAAGGTAACCATCGGAATGAGTTACAACATTGGCATTGAAATTTACATCCACCTCGGTTGCACCAAGTATTACAACATCAACAAACTGGGCGAAATTACCTTTCCCATGGTAATTGTAGCTTGTAAACGGGCTTGTGTTAAGATGGTTCGGGTTTTCGCGCATGGACCTGACACCGTCAAGGTCGAAGGTCTGACCGTCAAGGATATAATCAACAAGACCGTCTTCGAGCATTTTTACCAGATACTTATTGCTTCCTCCACGGGCAAAACGGGCTTTCATCCCCTGCCTGCGAAGCATTTCGGCAAAATAAATCCCAATTGACAAAGCAGTACCGCCGGCACCGGCCTGGAACGAGAATCCATCGTGAACGATCCCTGTCTCCTGGCAGAATTGAGCTGTCATTTCAGCAAGAAGCAGGCGGTCGGGGCTTTTGGTAATTTCGGTTGTGCCGGAAATGATTTTTTCAGGTATTCCGACCTTATCCATCAAAACAACAAAATCGACATAATTTCCCTGTATCTGCCATGGCACACAAGGAAATGGTACCAGGTTATCGGTTACCACAATCACTTTGTCGGCATATTGCGAATCGGCCAGCGCAAAACCAAGCAGCCCGCATGCAGCAGGCCCGCGGTCTCCGGTCGCATTGCCGAAACAGTCAGCTGTAGGAGCTGCAATAACTGCAATATCGATATGTACATCGCCATCCTGAATTGCCTGGTAGCGTCCGCCATGTGAGCGGAGCACACCCAGCCCGGCCATTTTTCCTTCGGAAGTAAACCGGCCCAGCGCGCCGTTCATACTGCCTTCGATATGATGGATCACACCATTTTCAAGGTATTTGATCATGGGCGAATGGCAGTCAAAAGAAGCCGAAGGCATCCAGGTGAGGTTTTTTATTCCCAGTTCAGCGGCAGCATCAAAAATCTGGTTTCCGACCAGGTCTCCGTTACGGAAATGATGGTGAGTCGAAATGGTCATTCCATCGGCAATCCCTGCTCTGATAAGGGCATCTTTGAGGGATGGAACTATCTTATTTCCATCTTCAGGATAATCGGCAACGGAAACAATAGGCGGGCCATGTTTTCGCCCGGTGGGTTTAAATTTACCGACACCTAAAAAAGGAACGGCATCTTTCCCGTTAAAAACCTGTGGAACTATTCGCCCTACGGCATTTGTTGTTAGTTTATCGTATTTTGACATATTTTCCTGATCCAATATAAACTGGTTATTAAATACTCACAAAACTAGGCTTCTAAAAATTCATTGCGCCAATCGGCTGAAAGTTTGCCCATCGAAACTGCTAAGTCGATAAGTTTCTGTGCACGCTTTACCACAGGTGGATCGATCATTTTTGTACCCAGCGAAACCACGCCTAATCCTTTGGCTGTAGCTTCGATAAAGGCATTGACGATTTTTTTTGCTTTTTCGATTTCGGCAGCATCGGGTGCATAATATTCATGAATCACGCGGATCTGCCTAGGGTGTATGCATCCCATCCCATCGAAGCCTAGTGCTTTGGAGCGGATAACCGTTTCTTTCAAAGCTTCCATATCAGCAATATCGCTGAATACCGAATCAATAGCCTGTATTCCGGCTGCTTTGCAAGCATTAACAACCATACTCCTGGCAAAAAACGATTCTGTTCCTTCCTGTGTGCGGCGGGTACCGAGATCGGCAGTATAATCTTCAAGACCGATTGCCATGGCAACTACATTTTCACTTTGAGCAATTTCGAGTGATTTAAGCACTCCAAGTGCACTTTCGATAATCGGCATAAGCCAGATCGGGCTGCTGACTTTATATTCTGCTTTCAGCTGGCTGATTTTTTCATTTACAAGGCGGATCTGCTCAGCGCTCTCGCATTTGGGAATCAACAGGAGGTTAACATTGTGGGGCACCAGAAACACCAGGTCAGCAAGGCCTGCGGGAACCTGGTTGATGCGGACCATACGCTCGGCACCATAAAAGTCCATATTGCGCAAAGCATTCCGGACGATGAAACGTGCTTCGTACTTTTTCGCAGGCGCTACTGCATCTTCAAGATCGAGAATTATGCCACCAGGTTTATGGATACCGGCATTTATCATCAGGCTTGGGGTATTTCCCGGCAGATATAGCCTTGAAAAACGGTTCCGGTCACGGGTGGTTTCATACCCGTTTTCAGTAAGCATAGGAATAAGGTACTCTTTTCCCGAAGAAGTAAGCAGCCTTATAGCGGCTTCCATCCTTGCAGCAAGTACCGGACTTAACGCGCCGGTATCTTCAACCAGTACACGTACATTCTGCAGCCCGTAATATGCAATGATGCCGAATATAAGCTTTCGGATATCATCACCATACATACTTTCGACTTTACTTATAAGTTCTACCTGTATGCCTCCTGATTCAGCCAGTTCCATAGTGACATGACAATCGGAACGGATTCCCTTTCCCTTGTTGCCTACGAGAGCCAATTTGTCGGTTAAAAACTCCATAAATCTTTAATTTAGCGTTATTTATATTGATTTCAGCTACCTGTAATACAATTCGCAAATATGCAACAAAGGTACATTGGAGGATGAATTATACAAATAATATAACAGCGTTTATCCAAAAAAAATTACCAGCTCGTTAAAATGTATAAATTGAAGATGCTTATTTTGACAAATCGTCATGTAACCAACAAGTTGCATTAAAATTCATCTTTGGTTCACAAAAAAAAGGAAGCCGAACGGCTTCCTTCTGAAATAACAAATTAACCAGCTCAGGCCGGAATAATTATTTGGCAACTGTGTCAGCAACAGGAGCAGCAGCAGTTGTGTCAACTGGAGCAACTTGTGCTGTTGAATCTGCAGTAGCTTCAACTTTTGTTTCGCCTGATTTGCAAGCTGCAAATGAGATAAGACCTGCAACTGCAAGGAAGAAGAATAGTTTTTTCATGTGTTGTTTGTTTAGGAGGTTAATTTCTTGCAAAATTATACAATAATTAATCACATCGAACATATATTTTCTTTGGCCGAACAACTTTTTTTCGTTTTTTTTGTTAACACGCTGCATGTTAGTATCTATTTATCAACCGCAGCAAATGATTGAGCCGGGAGGTTCAGATAAATAATATTTTGGCATAGATTTTGTCAGAATATAATATTTAGATTGAAATGAAGTTTTTATAGGCAGGCAACTCCACAATCAATTATATTTGTAACGTAAAAAGACTAAGAAAATGAAAAGAATCTCCTATTTACTCTCAATCCTTTTAGTGGCATCGGTAGTATTTTTACAATCATGCCAGAAAGATCCGGTAACCTCAGCTCCTACTATTCTATTTAATGCGGCCCCAGGGTTTACGACTGCTGATGTAAGCGTAACAGTAAATTCTGTAATCAAAATCGGGATTATCGCCAACGGAACCAGTTCAAACCTGTCGCGTATCACCATCTCGCAGCTCGTGGGAACTCAATCAACAACTCTTCATGACTCAACCTTTTCGACTGCACAATTTAGCCAGAACTTTACAATTACTACTGCGTCGGTACCGGGAAGTGTTAAACTTACATTTAAAATCAGCCAGGAAGACGGCGAAACTGCTGAACTTTCGTTGACAGTAACTACTACTGCCGCTGCCGGTGGACCTATCAATATCTACAGTTCGAAAATACTTGGTTC
Source organism: uncultured Bacteroidales bacterium (assembly GCA_903887815.1). GTDB lineage: Bacteria > Bacteroidota > Bacteroidia > Bacteroidales > UBA4417 > UBA4417. Next base: position 11,624 of record CAISRK010000252.1, read on the forward strand.
TCACGAAAACACTACGGTCGGGAGCTCATTTGCCTCATCCAATGGCCAGGTTTATGACCTGGCTAGCGCCAAAACCAATTCAGCTCTTATCGACTGGATGTATTATTACACTACAACAAATCTTGCAACAATCGCATCGCCAAAAGATGTGACCGTTGCCACCGTATTTACAAGCGCAACTAACGGACCGGCTACATGGGCAACGAGGAATGATACCCGTTTCCAGGTAGTCACCTTGCCTACTGGCGTCACCTGGGATAACATTACAACTGATACTCAGATTATCCCACTTGCCTCCGGG
>CAISRK010000253.1 GCA_903887815.1 uncultured Bacteroidales bacterium
ATCTATGATAAAGATATCACGATCGAAGGCCTGATGAAATACGTAAAAGCTCCTGATTTCCCTACAGGTGGCATTATATACGGTTACGAAGGCGTTCGCGAAGCATACGAAACCGGCCGCGGACGACTGGTAATGCGGGGTGAATCCACTTTTGAGACCGATGAAAAAGGACGCGAAGCTATCGTTTTTACGTCAATACCTTACCAGGTGAACAAGGCCGAAATGATTAAGAAAACTGCCGACCTTGTTAATGAGAAAAAAATCGAAGGAATTTACGACATTCGCGACGAAAGCGACCGTAACGGGCTTCGTATCGTTTATGAGCTTAAAAAAGATGCCGTTTCGAATGTCGTTTTGAATAAATTGTACCAGTATACAGCTTTGCAGTCATCATTCAGTACCAATGCCATTGCGTTGGTTAAAGGACGACCGTACCAGCTTAACCTCAAACAACTTATCGGCCATTTTATCGACCACCGTCACGAAGTTGTCCTTAGGCGAACACGCTATGAACTTGCTGAAGCCGAGAAACGCGCACATGTTCTTGAAGGATTATTAATTGCCCTTGACAATATTGACGAAGTCATTGCAATTATCAGGGCTGCTGCTTCACCTGAAGAAGCCAGGATAAAATTAATGGAACGCTTTTCGCTCAGCGAAATACAGGCGAAAGCTATCCTTGATATGCGTTTGCAGCGCCTCACGGGACTAGAGCGTGATAAACTCAAGGAAGAATATGCTGAACTCATGAAAATTATCGCATATTACCGTTCGGTACTTGCCGATGAGAGCCTCCAGTTTGGAATAATAAAAACCGAACTCAACGAAATACTCCAGAAGTACGGCGATGAGCGTAAAACAAGAATTGAACTCAGTGCAAAAGATTTCAGGATTGAAGATACCATTGCCGATGAGGCTGTTGTAATTACCATCTCACACATGGGGTATATTAAGCGTACGCCACTTAGCGAATACCGCCGCCAGAGCAGGGGAGGACGTGGAGCCAGGGGATCCGACATCCGTGATGAAGACTTCCTCGAACACCTTTATATTGCTACAGCTCATAATTACATGCTTTTCTTTACCGAGAAAGGCAAGTGCTTCTGGCTCAGGGTTTACGAAATACCCGAAGGCGGAAAAACCTCGAAAGGCAGGGCTATACAGAATATGCTCAATATTGAACCCGACGATAAGGTCAGGGCTATTATAAACCTGAAGGATCTCAAAGATGAAGAGTATGTGAATAATAACTTTATCATTCTTTGTACCAAGAAAGGAACCATAAAAAAGACATCGCTCGAAGCATATTCAAGGCCACGTTTGAATGGTATAAATGCAATCAATATCAACGAAGGAGATCATTTGCTTGAAGCAAGACTAACCAACGGTACCAACGAGGTCTTGATGGCTCTCCGCAGTGGCAGAGCAATACGTTTCAATGAATCGACCGTGAGGCCGATGGGTCGCACAGCTACGGGTGTGAGAGGTATAACCCTCGGGCCAAAGGATGATGAAGTAATTGGCATGATATGTGTTACTAGTCCGGAAGAATCGATTCTGGTTGTTTCGGAAAAAGGATACGGAAAGCGTTCGGATCTGGATGATTACAGGGTGACGAACAGGGGAGGAAAGGGAGTGAAAACAATTAATGTTACCGAGAAAACAGGAAAATTAATTGCAATAAAGAATGTAACCGACACTGATGATTTAATGATTATTAACCTGTCGGGCTTAATTATCCGGATGGCAGTAAGTGATCTTAGAGTTATGGGAAGGGCAACACAGGGAGTAAGGCTTATTAATCTTAAAGATGATGATGGTATTGCAGCAGTTGCAAAAGTTGAATGCGAAATAGAAGATACTGAAGATGATATAGAAATGTTGGAAGGAATTGATTTGAGCAATCCTGACAACGAAACAGAATCTCCGGACGAAACAACAACGCCGGATGCCCCTGAAGAAGTATAAATACTTGATAATAAATTAAATAACGAAATAAATAAAATCTTAACGCTAAAAACCAAGGAAATGAAAAGAACACTTGTTTTATTTGCTCTTATTATGCTGGTAAGTTCAGTTTTCGCTCAAATGAAGAAAGACCGTACTTCGGCATACAACTACTGGCAGAAGACGGACCTGCTGAAAGCAAAAGAATTTATTGACAAAGCTATCACATATCCCGAAGCTGCAACCGATGCCAAAGTATGGTATTACAGAGGTGGTATTTATCTCGACATTCAGATTTCACCTTTGAAATCTGTCCTTGCACCCGATGCAATTAATGTATCCTATGAAGCATACACTAAAGCCCGTGCACTCGATACAAAAGAAGAATTCAAGAGTGAAATAGCAGCCCGTATGGCTGCGATAGGCGGAGAATTTTTCAACCAGGGAATTGAAGAATTCAAACAGGGCACAACAGATAACAAAAAATTTGATGATGCTTTAAACCTGTTTGAAAAAGCCATTGCTATCAGCAAGGAAAACCATACCGTTGATACAGTTGCCAACTACGGGGCTGCACTTTGTTTAGATAAGAAAGCTGCTGCCGATAAAGCATTTCTTGATGCTGCAATTGAAAAATACCAGTATCTCGTTGACCTGAAAATGAAAGAGGTTAGTATATATATATCATTGGCAAATCTTTACAAGGAAAAAGGCAATCTCGACAAGGCATCAGAAGTATTAGCAATCGGATATACGATTTTCCCGGGTAATTCGGACCTTATTATTACCGAGGCAAACATGTATATTTCTACAAACAATCATAAAAAAGCTGTTTCAAGCCTGATGGTTGCCAAGGAAAAGGAGCCTAAAAATGTTTCGGTTCTTTACGCAATTGGGGTGACCTATGATCTTTTAAAGAATGATGTGAACCTTCCGGCAGAAGAAAGAGCTCAGTATTTTGATGCAGCTATTTCCGCCTATAAAGAAACTCTTGATGTTGATCCTAATTACTTTGATGCAATTTTCAACCTGGGAGCTATTTACTTTAATAAAGGTGGTGATGTAATTAACGAGGCCAATAAACTTCCAATAAGCGAAACAGCTAAATATGACAAGATGTTAGCCGAAGGAAATAAT
>CAISRK010000254.1 GCA_903887815.1 uncultured Bacteroidales bacterium
CGATACGAATGCTATTGCTGAAGCTATCAATAGTAAAATACAGAAACTTATCACATCTAATAATGGTAACAGGGATAAAGACTTTTTCTTCTTTAGACTAGCTCTCTATTATGCCTAGCACATCAAAATATTATGTAGCCCTATTACCAGTTTCAAAAAAAACATTATCTTCACGCAGTCTGCCGCACCCCATTGGCTACCCTCACTTTCCCCACCGCAACCAACTAAAACCAATCATATGAAATCAATTTTACACACCTTGAAAATAAATAAAGTATTTGTAGTGTTGCTGGCAGTGATGCTGCTTAGTGCGGAGAGGGGTTGGGGGCAGACTAATAATTATTTTGGTACATCAGGTACACTTACTGGCAGTGTCTGGAGTATTAATCCGGGAGGGCCTTATACATCTGCATTAGCCACAACTGGTGGCGCAATTATTAATTTTGGAAATGCAACAACAACAATTACAGGAGCATCAATTGTTGCTGCTGGAATTAATGCAACAGCAAATGCAACAATTACTACAGCGGGTGGGACTATTACTACTTATACGAATGGAGTTATAGTTGTTGATGTTAGTAATGGGATTACATTGGATTTTGGTACTCAGTCAATGACAACATCAGCTACTGCTGGATTTACCAAAAACAATACGGGCGTTTTTGCCATGGCTGGTGGAACATATGGTGGCGGCTTTACCTTGAATTCTGGGACTATTATTACCCGTGGTGTAAATGCAATGGGCGGCAATGCAACTCCAGGTGCTCTTACAATTAATGGCGGAATAATTGCGTCAAATGCAACTCGTGATTTTTCTAATAAATATTCAGGAATAACAGTCGGTGGAGATTTTACATTTGGGGCAACAACAGGATTAGCAAGCTCAACTGCTAATTTAACTTTTAATAGTAATATAACATTAGGATCAGCTAGCCGTATAATGACTATTGGAGGAACAGGAACTTACACTTTAGGTGGAATAATCAGTGGCACAGGTACAGCAGGACTCACTGTTAATTCAACAGCAGCTGGAGTTCTATTATTAACTGCAATTAATACATATCCAGGGACAACCACAGTAACTGGCGGCGATTTAAGATTAAATCCATCTGGCAATCTAACTTTAGCCGGTGCCTGTACATTTAATGGCGGTACTTTATCAACCACTGGTATTGCTTCCACAAGAACAATTACTTTTTCGTCTATTAATATTTCAGATAATTCAACCTTACAGCTTTTAGCATCTACCGATCATAAAATTACTTTTACATCACTGGGTACCTTAACTCCAAATAAGATATTAACCATTAAAGGTTGGACGGGAAGTTATGTTTTAGGAACTACGGGTGCAGTAGCAGCAGCTGGTAAAGTTTTCATAGGTAATTCAGCTTCATTAACAGCTAATCAGTTAGCTCAGATACGTTTTAATAACGGTACAAATAATTATGCAGCAACTCAACTTTCAACCGGCGAACTGGTACCCACAACAGTATTAGTTGTTACCAATCCCGGCAATCAGACCGCTGGCGTAGGTTTTAATGTTACAGTAACTGCTAAAGACCTTGATGGGAATGCAAGAGCATTAACCAATGCAACAGGTATTACTTTAACATCCAATGGAACAATTGGAGGTACTACCACGGGCTCAATTGCTGCAGCTGGTAATACTGTTACAATTTCCGGCGTTACATTAGCAGCTGGTACCGGACTTACAATTACAGCTACGCGTTCTTCAGGCGACCAGCCTATTGCTGGTACAAGTGGAACATTCGACGTGATAGCTGCTGCTTCAGCCCCCTCAGTTACTTCCTCAGCTCCAGACCCCATCGGTGCAAACAGGGTTACCTTTAACGGCAATGTAACTTCCGATGGAGGAGCAGCGGTTACCGACAGGGGTTTTGTATATAAGCTTTCAGCAGGAGTTACTATTTCGGATAATAAAACACAGGTTGGCAGCGGTACCGGGGCTTTTTCAACGAATGCTCCTACGCTGTCAGTTAACATTCAGTATTTTTTTAAAGCCTATGCTATAAATACGGCAGGCACAACCTTAAGCACCCCGGAACTCGATTTTTATACCCTTGCCAATACACCCAGTGCGCCTGTAGTTGCAAGCCTAACATCCAGTAGTCTTAGTGTTACAATCGGCACTGGTGAGGGTAATCCTTCAACCACCGAAAATCTCATACAGGAAACAGGCAGCGGCAATTATGTTCAGGATGATGGAACATTGGGCGCAAGTCCAGTGTGGCAAACAAAGGCAACATGGGGTACAAAAACAGTAACAGGATTATTGGTTAATACATCCTATACTTTCCAGGTAAAAGCAAGAAACGGTTCCGGTACGGAAACTGCTTTCGGCAGCACGGCTGCTAAATATACACTGGCCTACACGCCCGGTGCGCCCACTGTGAACGGTGCCACAACTTCGTCGCTGGATGTAACGCTCAATACCAACAGTAACCCTGTTTCAATCGAATATGCCATACAGGAAACCGGCAGCGGCAATTATCTCCAGTCCGACGGCACGCTTGGGGCATCAGCGATCTGGCAAACAGAAGCGATCTGGGGGACAAAAACAGTAACCGGTTTATCCGTTAATACCTCATATACATTTAAAGCCAAAGCAAGAAACGCCGAGAATGCGGAAACTGTTTACGGAAACACAACGGCTAAATATACACTAGCTTATGCGCCTGGCACCCCCACGGTAAATAACCCTACCAGCTCAACACTGGATGTGCTGATAAATGCTAACAGCAATCCCGCAGCCACCACATTTGCCATTCACGAAACCTCTACGGATAAGTACGTGCAGGCCAATGGCTCGTTAAATACAGGTGCTGTATGGCAAACTGCCGCCACCTGGGGTACAAAAACCGTAAACGGCCTGGCAGGAGGTACTACATTTACTTTCGAAGTAAAAGCAAGGAACGGCGATAATGCTGAAACCGCTTTCGGCGGAAGTGCAGGCGGTACTACCACTTCTTCGGTACTGCCAACGCTTACCACACCAACTGTAGCAGCAATAACAAATAACTCGGCCACATTGGGAGCAACCATTACCAGCGATGGGGGTGCAGCTATTACCTTCAGGGGTACAGTGTATGATGTAACTCCAACTCCCGTGGCTAATCCCTTAGCCGAAGGCGGTATAGCAGTTGCTGCTTTTTCGCACAGCCGGAGCGGGTTAACTCCTAATACGCTGTATTACTATGCCGGCTATGCAACAAACTCAGTAGGCACTGCATATTCACCGGATGGGAGCTTTACCACAAAGCATAATGCACCCACATCCGATGCGGCATCTGCTGTAACAACCGGAGGGTTTACTGCCAACTGGACGGCTCCAACCGGCGGAGGGTCCGAAACATTTACATATACACTTCAGTATTCAACCACTTCCGATTTTACAAGTGGAAATACATTGGTTTCTGCAATATCCAGTTCCAATCTCAGCCAGGCGGTAGCGGGTTTAAATCCCGGCCAGCAATACTGGTACAGGGTACTGGCCAATAATGCCGGCGGTGATGGTGCATGGTCATTAACACAAACAGTAACTGTAACTGCTAATCCTCCAACAGTTGCTTCTCCAACTGTATCGGGAATTACAACTACCAGTGCAACATTAGGTGCAACCGTAACGAGTGATGGAGGTGGTGCTTTGATTAACAGGGGAACTGTGTTCGATGTAACTGCCAATCCAACTGCCAATGCCCTTGATGAAGGCGGCACTACGGTTGGCGCTTTCACACATTCCAGAAGCGGGATGATCCCAAATACTATTTATTTTTTCAGGGGTTACTCTACCAATGGTTCGGGTCTTTATTATTCGCCCGATGGCAGCTTTACCACCTTGCAAAACACACCCACATCCGATGTGGCAACTGCTGTTACAACTTCAGGATTTACTGCCAACTGGTTTGCACCAACCGGCGGCGGATCCGCAACATTTACATATACATTGCAGTATTCAACCACATCGGATTTTACATCCGGTAATACTTCCGTTACCTTAATAGCAAGTTCCAATCTTAGCCAGGCAGTTTCGGGTTTAGGAGCGGGCATACAATTCTGGTACAGGGTGCTGGCCAGTAATGCAGGCGGTAATGGCGCATGGTCGGGCACACAAACTGTAACAACACTTGCAAGTATTGCAACGCTTACATTGCCTACTGCAACCGCAATCACCACAACCACTGCAACATTGGGCGCAACAGTTACCAGTAATGGCGGCGGCGCTTTAATTTCGAGGGGAACCGTATATGACGTTTCGGCAAGCCCGACAGCCAATGCTGTTGCCGAAGGTGGCACAGCCGTTAGCCTCTTCACACAGCCAAGAACCGGGTTTACGCCAAATACATTTTATTATTACAGGGGCTATGCCGAAAACTCAGCTGGCTTTGCCTATTCACCTGATGGAAGTTTTACAACAAAGCATAATGCACCCACCTCCGACGTGGCAACTGCTTTAACAACCGGAGGGTTTACTGCCAATTGGTTTGCACCAACAGGCGGCGGATCAGCAACATTTACATATACGCTGCAGTATTCAACCACTTCAGATTTTACATCTGGTAATACATCAATAACCGGGATATCCAGTGCAAATTTAAACCAGCCTGTTTCAAGCCTGGTTAACGGCACGGAATACTGGTACCGTGTATTGGCAAATAATGCAGGAGGCGATGGTGCATGGTCGGGAACACAAACGTTAACAACACTTGCCAGCCTTCCGGCAGTTACTTCTCCCACATCAGCCGCAATTACTACCAACACTGCAACTTTAGGGGCCACAGTATCCTATACCGGTGGAGCAACAATAACCAGGGGCGTTGTATGGGCCGAAACCTCATTAAACCCCGATCCTACTATTGGCGGAGCCAGTTCAACCGATTTAGCCGGCGGAACAGGTACGGGTATTTTTACAGTAAGTGCAATCGCTTTGCCGGCAGGTACGTCTATCAGTTATAAAGGCTATGCAACCAATACAGCCGGTGCGGTTTATACAAGTGCAGGTACATTTACTACATTGGCAGTTGCACCTGGAACTGCGGCTACTTTAATGACATTCAGTAACACAACGATAAACAGCATCCTGGTAGGCTGGACCCCTGGCGACGGAGCGAACAGGATCGTGGTGGCACGATTGAACGCAACCACAAGGGTAGCTCCGGCCAATGCAGCAGGCTATGCTGTTAACAGTGCCTCATTTACGGATGGGCTCAATGTTACCACAGGAACGGGTAATGTAGTAATTTATAACGGGAGCGGAGCAACAGTAAATGTAACGGGTTTATCTGCCGCTACGTTATACGCTTTCGATGTATACGAATACAACGGTTCAGGGGCATCGGCCAATTACCTCACAAGCACGTATCTTTCAAGTAGTAAAACAACACTATATGCTGAGCCGGTAACCCAGGCTACCAATGTTACATTTACGAATGTCTCTTCTACAGGATTTAAAATTAACTGGACTTTGGGAAGTGGAACAAGTTCAATTGTGCTGGTTAAAGATGTAACAGCAGTGGATGCTGACCCTTTGGATGGCACGACTTATACAAACAATTCTGCTTTCGGTACTATAGGTACCGAGATTGGCACCGGGAATTTTGTGGTGTACAAAGCTACTTTAGCAACAATAGCAATTACAGGTTTATTGGATGGCCATACGTATCATGTGGCAGTGTATACATACAATGGTTCAGGCGGGTTGGAGAATTATTTAACCACCACACCGGCCACAGGCAGCCAGTTGGCTACGACGCCAATATATTATTCAAAAACTTCCGGTGACCCTGCTGTATTGACGAACTGGAACAGCAATCGCGATGGAGTATCTGGAGCTACCCCTCCGGACTTTACAACTACTGCAAACTTTTTGATTCAGAACGCGCATAACATGACTACAACTGCTACATTATTGGCATTTGGCGGGGCAGGTTCAACCCTGGAAATTGAAAGCGGAGGAACTTTAACTGCACCTTTTGCAGTAACAATTGCGACAGGCGCAACATTTAAAATTGATGGTGGCGGGACTTATGTTCATAATAATACAGGGGCATTTGGTTCAACAATTTTTAAGGGGACTGAAAACTTTGCTAACACAAGCACTGTTATTTTAAACAACAGCAGTACTACAGGACCTTCTGGTACAACATTTGGAAATTTAACAATCAATTTTACTACTGCCCCATCGGGAAGTGTGAACTGTTCAGGAGGAATAACAACAATTAATGGAGATCTGACTGTTCAAAATACTCAATCACTTGAATTTAGGTTATCTGGTAATACGGCATACAACATAAGTATAGTTGGTGATTTAATAGTTTCAGGTGGCATATTGAATTTTTCTTCAGGTACAGCGGCGCCAACAGTTACAATCAACGGAAGTTTTAATCAGTCGGGAGGCACTGTTACCAGTTCTATTGGTACCTCAATAATAACATTTGCCGGTTCAAATAAAACCTTTACTGAATCAGGTACACTTACAAATACCAATATTAACTGGGCAGTGAATAGTGGCGCATCGCTCACTTTAAATAATGCTTTACCCGTTGCTACCTCCCGGAACTTAACCATTAACGGTACGGTTACCTGTGGTACCAATGCGATTTCAGGATTAGGTACGGTAATAGTTAATAATGGTGGTACGCTAAAAGTGGGTTCATTAAATGCAGGCGGCGCTATTGCAGGTAATGTAACTGCATCAGGCGGTGTTACATTAAATACAGGATCGACGGTGGAGTATAATGGTTCAGGCGCCCAGTATGCAACGGCACGGACTTTCTCAAATCTTACAATTAACAATACTTCCGGCGTAACTTTGAATTCAGTAAGCAATGATATCACTGTTAACGGAAATTTGAATCTTAGTTCCAGTAAAATTACAACCGGCGCAAATAAAGTGATAATCAGCAGTGCGGGTTCTGTAACCCGAACAAGTGGTTATGTGGCCGGTAACCTGCAAAAACATATTGCTACGGGAGCAACAGTTGCCACATTCGAAATTGGCGGTGCATCGATCTATCGCCCTGTTTCTGTAAGCTTTGGTACTGTATCAACAGCCGGGGAATTAACGGCTGCAGTTTCGCAGGCTGCAGGCAATCATGCGAACCTGGGCAGCTCAACAATGAGTAGTACTAAAAATGTTGCACGTTACTTTACATTAACCAATACCGGAATCATTTTTGATAATTACAATGCCACATTCAATTTTGATGCAACAGATATAGTTGGCGGAGCCAATCCGGCTAATTTTATTGTAGGGAAATACAATGGCACATCATGGGCTTATCCGACAGTGGGCACCAAAACATCTACCAGTACAGGGATTACGGGTGTAACTTCCTTCAGTGATTTTGTACTGGGTGAAAGTAAAATCTCCACAACTACCACGGCAGATAATAAATCCGTTTGTTACGGTTCCGCTTCAGTGGATCTTACTGCCACAGTTTCTCCAGATCCTGCGGGTGGAAGTGTTGAGTTCTTCGTAGATGGCAGTTCAATAGGATCGGTTACTGTTGGTGCAAGCGGAATTGCTACAAAGACATATAACCCGAGTGGATTGTCAGCAGCAGGTCATACTGTTAAAGCTAATTTTAGCGGGTATGGGGAATACCTGTCAAGCAGCAGCGATCCTGCCACTAATGGTACATTAACGGTAATTGCATTGCCGTCAGCACCAGGTGTAAGCGTAGCCCAGCCAACCTGTGGCAGTGCCAACGGATCAGTGTCCATTACTTCCAGCACAGCAGGTCTTACCTTCAGTACCGATGGAACTAACTTTGCCGCATATGCAGGACCTTATAGTGTAGCAGCCGGTGCAGGATACAGCATTACTGCCAAACTTACAAGCAGCGGATGTGTATCACCAGCAACAACAGGCATCATGGGCGCTCAACCCATCACCCCTTCAGCTCCAACCTTGAGTGAGACCCAGTCTACCTGTGGCAACTCTAACGGTTCAGTAGCTATTACTTCGACAACAGCAGGTCTTACCTTCAGTACCGATGGAACGAACTATTCGGCCTACGCAGGACCTTATACAGTAGCGGCAGGTGCAGGATATAGCATTACCGCCAAACTTACCAGCAGCGGATGTGTATCAGCAGCAACAACTGGCACCATGGGTGCACAGCCAGTTACTCCGTCAGCACCATCTGTAAGTGAGACCCAGCC
>CAISRK010000255.1 GCA_903887815.1 uncultured Bacteroidales bacterium
CGATACGAATGCTATTGCTGAAGCTATCAATAGTAAAATACAGAAACTTATCACATCTAATAATGGTAACAGGGATAAAGACTTTTTCTTCTTTAGACTAGCTCTCTATTATGCCTAGCACATCAAAATATTATGTAGCCCCATTCGTTTGCCTTTGAATGAAGATCATACGGATTCATAATTTTATGAGCACTACCCTTGGCCTTTTTCGCATCCGTGTCCTGAACTATACTTTCTGCCGCGAGGCCTGCAAAACTTTTCTCAATTCACCCTGTAATCGTATCTTTGCAAAAATATGCGCTATGTCTTTAATAAAAAGCATTTCTGGAATAAGGGGCACCATTGGAGGAAAACCTGGTGAAAACCTCACCCCGCCTGATATTGTTAAGTTTGTTACGGGTTATTCAATCTATATTAAAAGCACGGCTTCTACAGAGAAGGTCAAAATTGTGGTTGGACGCGATGCACGGGTTTCGGGAATAATGGTGAGCAATCTTGTTTGCGGCACGCTTATGGGACTTGGTATCGATGTTATCGACCTGGGTCTTTCGACCACACCAACCGTTGAACTTGCAGTAACTGAATATAAGGCTCAGGGTGGAATTATTCTTACAGCCAGTCATAACCCGGGGCAATGGAATGCGCTCAAACTACTTAATTCCGACGGGGAGTTTCTCGATAATGCAGCCGGAACACTGGTTCTCGAAAATTCCGAATTGACGGATAATGAATATACCCCGGTTGAACAACTTGGCAGTTACTCCACCGATAATGCGTTCATCGACCGGCATATACAAATGGTCCTTGATCTGCCTCTTGTTGACACCGGATCCATCAAAAAGGCAAATTTCAAGGTCGTAATTGATGCTGTAAACTCAACTGGCGGTATTGCTATCCCGAAGTTGCTTAAAGCATTGGGGGTTAAAGAAACTATTGAGCTCTACTGTGAACCAAACGGTATTTTTCCGCATAACCCTGAACCATTGCCTGAGCACCTGCACGAACTGAGCAAAACTGTTTTGGAGCAGAATGCACACCTGGGTTTTGTTGTTGATCCTGATGTCGACAGGCTGGCCATTGTGAGCGAAAACGGCTGGATGTTCGGCGAGGAATATACGCTAGTGGCCGTTGCCGATTATGTGTTACAGCATACTCCGGGCAATACGGTATCCAATATGTCGTCGACCCGAGCCTTGCGCGATGTCACCGAAAGTAAAGGCTACAGCTATTCAGCATCGGCAGTGGGTGAAGTAAATGTTGTTAAACTGATGAAAGAAACCCATGCCGTTATCGGTGGCGAAGGCAATGGTGGAGTAATTTACCCTGAAATTCATTATGGTCGCGATGCTCTTGTCGGAATTGCACTGTTTCTGACCCATCTGGCTAAAACCGGGATGAGCTGTTCGCAACTTAGAGCAAGCTATCCTGAATACGTAATTTCGAAGAACAAAATCACTCTTTCGGCCGGAATGGACACTGACATGATTCTCCTGAAAGTAGAAGAGAAATATAGAGATCAACCCCACAGCACTATTGATGGGGTGAAAATCGAATTTGGCAACGAATGGGTACATCTGCGTAAATCCAATACCGAACCAATTATCAGGATCTATGCCGAAAGCGTTTCAGCAGCACGGGCCGAAGAACTTGCTGAGAAGATAATCCGGGATATAAAGGAGTTTATTTAGTTTCTGGTTTCTGGTTGCTCGTTACCGGGCACTTGGCACCGGGCACTCTGCACTGGGCACCTGAACTGGTTGGTGGTTTAGGGAATTTGCATATTTTCACCTTACTCATCCCACATAGCAAATCCGACATCCGACATTCCGAATTCCGACATCCGAAATTTACCAGCTGTTCATAAATTGTGAATTACTATTTTATACTGAGGGGTCACAATCGCTTATATTGCATTATTTTAGCTGTCACTTGTTAAATCATCGCACTATGCCGAAGCGCGGAAGAAAGAAGCCTCGTAAGATTAAATTCTATCAGAAAAACCTGAAAATTCCGGAGTCGCAGAACAAATTGCTAAGGCAGTTCTGCAAGATTCATAAAACCACTGAAAACAAGGTATTCCGTAAGGCTTTACGTGAGTTTCTGCAGCGGAATGTTCACCTTATCGATCATCCTTATCACGAAGTGAGTGCTAATCAGCTAACCTTATTCGATTTCTTTGGTGAAGAGAATGTCAGCACAGGAACATGAACATTCCTGTCAAGGTTTCAACCCCAGTATACTACTTCATAGGGATTTCTATAAATAATAGCCTCGAATTGCCGATAGCCTGAACCTTGAAAGATTCGGCTACACTCACCGCTATTGCATCTCTTTGGTTCAGAACCTGGTTGCCCATTTCAGCAATTCCCTCGGTTACCATTACAAAAACACCATTTCCGGGAATATGAATGACATACTCAAAACTATGGTTCGCATCTATTTGCAGCGTTGAAATATAAGCATCCTGGTGAATCCACAACGCCCCGTCAACCTGCCTGTTATCAGGTGTTACCAATGTGACAAGTTTCCCGGATACTTCTTTGTTTTCAATAAAAGCCTGGTCGTAACGGGGTCGTAAACCTCTCTCCCTCGGGAAAATCCAGATCTGGAAAAACTGTATAGGTTCTGTTTCCGAATGGTTGTACTCGGCATGGTAAATGCCGGTTCCGGCACTCATAACCTGCACTTCGCCGCTATTTATCACCTGCGTGTTGCCCATGCTGTCGCGGTGTTCAAGGGCACCCTGGGTAACTATGGAGATAATCTCCATGTTGTTATGCGGATGCAGGTCGAAACCGGTGCCTCCGGCAACTGTATCGTCGTTTAGTACCCTCAGGCAGCCAAACTGCTCGCGTGCAGGGTTAAAATAGGTTGCAAAACTAAAACTGTGGTAGGTGTCGAGCCAGCCATGCGATGCATGTCCGCGCTCAACAGCAGGATGTAATTCTGTTTTCATTATTAATGATGTAATAGAAATTATATAAATAACAATTCGCCAGGCAAAATGTTGTACTCTGAAAAGCAAATGTAAGGATCGGAATTGGATGCAGAAACAGCCTGCTCTTTAATTTACCGGAAGCTAATACCAATGTTCGATTTAAATTGTTTACAAGTAGTACAGATGATTTGACCAAAATCAAAAATCAGCAATTCTTGTTCTGAAATCATTATTGAGATTTTTAATGTTGACAAGTAAATTTTCAATTAACCCTTATTCCCCTGGTAAGGCTGGCGCATAAGAATCGAACGTCCAAGGGTTATTTCATCGGTATAATCAAGTTCATCGCCAACCGGAATTCCCCGTGCAATAACCGAAATATTCAGGCCAAACTTCTGCAGCATTTTAAAAAGATAAAAATTGGTAGTATCACCTTCAACCGTGGCAGGGAGAGCCATTATTATTTCTTTAAAATCTCCTGAGCCGGCTTTATCGATTACAGGAGCTATGCTCAGATCCGAAGGGCCGATTCCTTCAACAGGCGAAATAATACCGCCTAAGACGTGGTAAACCCCCTTAAACTGGCCTGTGTTTTCAATTGCAAGCATATCGCGTATATCTTCCACAATGCAAAGGGTGGAATGATCACGTTTCGGATTGGAACAGATATCACAGGTTTCGCGATCCGAAATGTTGTTACACACTTTGCAGTATTGTATTTCACTCCGTAGTTTAATTACCGACTCTCCTAATGCTGCGGCCATTTCAGGTGGTTGCTTCAGGAGGTGAAGAGCCAGGCGTAGGGCAGTCTTTTGCCCGATTCCCGGTAAACGGGTGAAATTTTCAACCACATTATGTAATAAAACTGATGAGTAGTTGTTTTCCATATTAATTTGCTTTGGCTTTCAATCAGGAGCATTTCCTGGCCCAATAAATCGTAAATTTGCTCTTCAAAAGTAGACATTTTTGAGCCAGAATACGATAAACTGAATACCGGCGTTTATTTACATACCAAAATGCTTGTCACTATGAACCGACCGAAATTAGTATTGATCATTATTTTGTTACAAGTTACTGTTGTTTCGTTGCTTACGGCCCAGAATGTTACGGATGCAAAAGGGCTTAAGCAGGGCGAATGGCACAAAACGGATGCTAAAGGCAGGCTTCTTTATACCGGTAGTTTTAAAGATAATGTTCCCCAGGGTATTTTCAAATATTATGATGAGGACGGGAAAATCCGTTCCGAGTTAAACTATTCGGCTGATGGTAAAAAAGCCACCGCTGTTAACTATTACCCCAGCGGTAAAAAGATGGCTGAAGGTGCATATACCGAAACAAAAAAGGACGGGCACTGGAAATACTATAATGACCTTGAGGTGATTTCGGCTGAAGAATACTACCTGAAAGGATTTGCTACCGGGACCTGGAAGACCTATTACGACGATGGTAAACTGCTTGAAGATTGCCCTTATACCGATGGCCTGAAGAACGGAACCTGCAGGCAGTATTTTTCGGATGGAACCGTAAAATCCGAAATTGCTTTCGTGAAAGGAATACACGAAGGGGATGCAAAATACTTTTATCCCGATGGAACA
>CAISRK010000256.1 GCA_903887815.1 uncultured Bacteroidales bacterium
AGCTGCCTGTATTTCGGAAGGCAGGCGAAGTAAGCGAAGGTAATTGGTAACGGTGGTCCTGTTTTTCCCGACACGCTGGCTGAGTTCGTCCTGAGTGAGGCTGCACTCTTCAATAAGGCGGTTGTAACTGATCGCAATTTCGATAGCATTCAGGATTTCGCGCTGTATATTTTCGATCAGCGACCACTCGAGCATCTGTTCATCGTTTGCTACCCTTATATAGCAAGGGATCGCATCAATCCCGGCAAGTTTCGCAGCTCTGAACCTGCGCTCACCCGAAATAAGCTGGTATTTGTCGTATCCCATTTTGCGAACAGTGAGGGGCTGAATGATCCCTTGTTCGAGGATGGATTGGGATAGTTCAGCCAAAGCTTCCGGGTCGAAATCTTCGCGGGGCTGGAAAGGGTTGGTTTCTATTTTCCCGATCGGAAGGGTAGCAATAGCACCGGCCACGTAATTACCCGATATATCTTTTGAAGTAATATCGGTTTCGGGGCTTTCGAGTATTGCACTTAATCCCCGACCTAATCCTGTCTTTTTCTGAATTGCCATTATTCCTGAACCTTAATTTCTTTTTGATCTTGTGTTAGCGCAGTCATTTTGTTTTTTTGCAGAACCTCGCGGGCCAGGTTGAGATAATTGAGCGATCCTGTGCTGCCTGCATCATGCATCAGAACGGTTTGCCCGAAACTTGGTGCTTCAGCAAGGCGCGTGTTGCGTGCAATTATCGTATTGAAAACCATATCCTGGAAGTGTGTTTTTACTTCTTCCACTACCTGGTTCGAAAGGCGGAGCCGTCCGTCATACATCGTAAGCAGTATGCCTTCAAAATCGAGTTTCGGATTAAGACGCGACTGAACAATCCTAATTGTATTCAATAATTTGCCTAAACCTTCGAGGGCAAAATATTCGCATTGAACCGGTATAATTACCGAGTCGGATGCTACAAGTGAATTAACCGTAACCAATCCGAGCGATGGGGAACAATCGATAAGTATAAAATCGTAATCATCGCGAAGCTTTTCGACAACTTTACGCATCATGATTTCGCGGTCAGGACGGGTGATCATTTCAATTTCGGCACCTACAAGGTCGATGTGGGCGGGAAGAAGGTATAAATTAGGGGTGGCAGTACTCAGAATGATATCTTTGGCATCAACTTCTTCGATGATGCATTCATATATACTGGTCTTGATATTCTTAGGTTCGTAGCCGACACCCGATGTAGCATTAGCCTGCGGGTCGGCATCGATAATCAAAGTTTTAAATTCCAATACAGCCAGAGCTGCGCCAAGGTTGATAGCAGTGGTTGTTTTGCCTACCCCGCCTTTTTGGTTAGCTATGGATATTATTTTTCCCATTGGTTATGGTATTGTTATGTGTTTATAAGTATAAATCCAACGATTTATAAAGGAATATTGTGCTTGAAAGGGTAAAACTGAAATTGGCTGTAATAACTGGCAAAGGTACAAAAAAGCAAAAGCCGTTTTGTGCCTTGTTGATAAATTTAGGATAAGTTAAGAAAATTTCTGGAATGGCCTTTATAATCAAAAACAGCTGGGAAAAGTTG
>CAISRK010000257.1 GCA_903887815.1 uncultured Bacteroidales bacterium
GGAGTAGTATTCTGTAAAACAGGTCTTAATCCAGTTTGAGTACAGCCAGGAACGCGCTTTGCGGTACTTCAATATTCCCGATCTGGCGCATACGTTTCTTGCCTTTTTTCTGTTTCTCGAGCAGTTTACGCTTACGCGAAATATCGCCCCCGTAACATTTGGCAATTACGTCCTTACGAAGGGGTTTTATGGTTTCGCGTGAAATAATTTTTGCCCCTATGGCAGCCTGTATGGCAACTTCGTATTGCTGTCTTGGGATAAGTTCCTTCAACTTCTCACAAATACGTTTGCCGAAACTATATGCATTGTCGCGGTGTATGAGCGTGCTCAGCGCATCAACCGGGTCACCGTTAAGGAGAATGTCGAGTTTTACAAGGTCAGCCCTGCGGTAATCGGAAATATGGTAATCGAACGAAGCATATCCTTTCGAGATACTTTTCAGCTTATCGTAGAAATCAATCACAATCTCGCCTAAGGGAAGATCGAAACTGAGTTCAACGCGATTTTGGGTAAGGTAAACCTGGTTTTTGAGAGTTCCGCGTTTATCGAGGCAAAGTTTCATAATAGCGCCCTGGTAGTCGGACTTCGAGATTACCTGGGCCGAAATAAACGGCTCGTAAATATCGTCGATCCATGTAATGTCAGGCATCCCCGAAGGGTTGTGCACCTCGATTTCTTCGCCTTTTGTAGTAATGATTTTATACATTACGTTCGGGACAGTTGAAATAACATCCATATTGAATTCGCGGTCGAGGCGTTCCTGCACAATTTCCATATGCAGCAGCCCAAGGAAACCGCAGCGGAAACCAAAACCGAGAGCAGCGGATGATTCAGGCTCAAAACTGAGTGAAGCATCGTTAAGCTGCAGCTTTTCGATGGCAACCCGGAGTTCTTCGTAATCATCAGCATCAATCGGGTAAAGCCCGGCGAAAACCATGGGTTTAACATTGGCAAATCCTTCGATGGCTTTATCGCAGGAGCGATCCACATGCGTGATGGTGTCGCCGACTTTAATTTCTTTGGCAGTTTTTATACCCGAGATTATATAGCCCACATCACCGGTAGTAAGCATATCCATAGGTTTCTGCTGTAATTTGAGCAGCCCGATTTCCTCGGCGCGGTATTCTTTGCCGGTGTTCACAAATTTAACAGAGTCGCCTTTGCGCAGTGTGCCGTTGAAAATACGGAAATAGGCTATAATTCCCCTGAATGAATTGAACAGGGAATCGAAGATTAGCGCCTGCAGTGGTGCTTCAGGGTCACCTTTTGGCGGAGGGATGCGGAGTATTATTGCATCGAGAATTTCATCAATTCCCATACCTGTGCGGGCACTGGCTCTGATAATATCCTCGGGTTTGCAACCGATCAGTTCAATTATCTGGTCTTCAACTTCCTCAGGCATGGCCGAATCCATATCCATTTTATTCATTACCGGGATAATCTCCAGGTCATGTTCCAGCGCAAGGTATAGGTTCGAAATGGTTTGTGCCTGTATCCCCTGAGTAGCATCAACAATAAGTAATGCGCCTTCGCAGGCAGCAATGGCACGAGAGACTTCGTACGAAAAATCAACGTGACCGGGAGTATCAATAAGGTTCAGCTCGAATTTTATTCCATCGCGTAGATAATCCATACGGATGGCATGGCTCTTGATGGTAATACCGCGTTCACGTTCCAGATCCATGTCATCGAGCACCTGGTTCTGAAGCTGCCGATCGGTAAGGGTTCCGGTGGTTTCAAGCAATCGGTCGGCCAGGGTACTTTTACCGTGGTCGATATGTGCAATAATGCAAAAATTTCTGATATGTTCCATTGCTGCAAAGGTATAAAAATCGGAACAAATTTTTTACATATGTCGACAATGGTTTTACAGATTAAAATTTCGGCTTTCCGGGATTTTTTAAAAGTTCAAAAGTTCAAAGGCTCAAATGCCTGCGACGTTCAAGGTGGTTTTCAATCTCTTCAATCTCCTTTCGCTGTTTCGCCCCTCATCTTTTAAGGGTTGATAGGTTCAAAGGTTCAAGGTTCAATGGCTCAATTTTAAGGAATACAAGCAATCAACACAATAGAACTTTTCAAAATTCAACTCAATCATCAACAATCAAATGACTACAAATGACCACGAATGACCACATGTGACCATCAATGACCACGAATGACTATCTTATGACCATTGTATAGCCATTGTACGCCAACTCAATCCCCACAGGTACCCAATTCGTTCAATCCTCCACAACCGAATGACTACGAATGACCACGAATGACTATCGAATGACTAACGAATGACTATCGTATGACTATCGTATAAACCCCCAAACCCTCTTGTAATCTCCTGCTTCTCATCAACCAGCATTTTAACATCTTTTCAGTGTTTCATGTATAATTCATTCAGCTATTATTTGTACTTTTGCACTGCAATTTGAGAATTTACATCACATTTTAAAATCAATATATTATGACAAAAATTAAAGTTGGTATCAATGGTTTTGGCCGTATCGGCCGCCTTGTGTTCCGCGCATCCATTCTTCGCGACGATATCGATGTTGTAGCTATCAACGACCTGATCGACGTAAATTACATGGCTTACATGCTTAAATACGACACGGTTCACGGACAGTTCAAAGGCACAGTCGACGTAAAAGACGGTCAACTGATTGTTAATGGTCAGGCTATACGTGTTACTGCATGTAAAAATCCTGCTGAAATTGAATGGTCGGATGTTGGTGCTGATTACGTTGCTGAATGTACAGGTTTGTTCCTTACCATGGAAACCTGCCAGGCACATATCGAGGGCGGGGCAAAACGAGTTATTATGTCGGCTCCATCGAAAGACGATACCCCAATGTTTGTTTATGGTGTTAACCATAACGAATATGCCGGTCAGCAGTTTGTAAGCAATGCATCCTGCACAACCAACTGTTTAGCTCCTCTCGTAAAGGTAATTAATGATAACTTCGGAATAGTTGAAGGTCTCATGACTACGGTTCATGCAACAACTGCAACACAGAAAACTGTCGACGGACCATCAGCAAAAGACTGGCGTGGCGGACGTGCCGCTGCCGGCAATATCATTCCTTCATCTACAGGTGCTGCTAAAGCTGCTGCAAAGGTTATCCCAGCAATGAAAGGCAAACTTACCGGTATGTCGTTCCGCGTTCCTACGCTGGATGTTTCTGTTGTTGACCTTACATGTCGGCTCGAGAAAGCAACAACTTACGATGAAATTAAAGCTGCTGTTAAAGCTGCTGCCGACGGCCCGATGAAAGGCGTTCTTGGATATACCGAGGAAGCAGTTGTATCGAGCGATTTTATTGGTGATTCACGCACATCGATCTTCGATGCAGAAGCAGGTATCATGCTCAATCCTAACTTTGTGAAGCTCGTTTCGTGGTACGATAACGAATGGGGCTACTCATGTAAAGTACTCGACATGATTGCACATATGGCTA
This sequence comes from uncultured Bacteroidales bacterium, assembly GCA_903887815.1. Taxonomy (GTDB): domain Bacteria; phylum Bacteroidota; class Bacteroidia; order Bacteroidales; family UBA4417; genus UBA4417. Next base: position 3,450 of record CAISRK010000257.1, read on the forward strand.
CTGTTTAATCAGTTCCATCGGAATAAATGAAATAGAGCTGCTTCAGGGCGGCTCTTTTTTTATGCAAATGAATTTTCCTTTAGGGCTTTTTGTTATCTTGTTGCTACCTTATAACTGTAATGCTGCCTCTCAAAGTGCGTTTTATAGTTCCGTTAAGCGTTAGTTCATATACATCGCAGATATAATAATAAACACCATCACTTACAGCTTGATTGGTCCCTTGGATTTTCCCATCCCACTTAATGTTAGGATCTTCGGTTTTGAAAACCAGGTTTCCCCATCTGTTAACTATTTGCATATCAATCTTTTCGACTGAAGAATAAGGAAATGGAACAAACAGGTCGTTACGTTCATCCCCGTTAGGAGTGAAAACATTAGGCAGCCTGTAGGTACCGCAAACATCGCTGTCGACACAGATAGTATCACTCAATGGACTGCGGTTGCCAACCAAATCAACAGCTAGCACAGCATAGCATCCGGCAAGAGTAAGCAAGTTGGAGTGTGTGTATGTTTTTATACCTGTCGAATCAATTAATACCAAGGAGTCAGCCTGTGGAGGAAGGTAAAATACCAGGTATTTTTCAACATCTCCCGGGCAACCGGGGCTGTCCCAGGATAGCACATTCTGAAAATTAGCACAATCGGACTTAACCTCTAAAACAGGTTTACAAGGGGGTTCGTTATCTTTCGGAATTCCGCAGGCTTCCTGCGAAAAATTAATCAGAGGATCAGTTATACCGGCAGTACCGTAAGTCCCGATAGCTTTCACTTTATAGCAATATGATCTGCCATTCACAAGGGTATCATCAGTGTAATAAGGTAAAACTGAAATCCCTATCGAATCATACAGTAGTGTGGTTTCATTCTTCCTGTATATGACATATTGTTCGTTTGTCCAGGGGTCAATCGTGTTAAAATTGATTCGCAGTTTCTTGTCGCCTGGTGTAAAGGTTATATAAACAGAAGAAGCTTTTTGTGATGGTCCTATCAGGAATCTTAAGCCGGGCGTTTCATTATAAAGATCAACCCTGTAATTTAAACCATAATCCCTGGTGTTCAGCGCTGTATTAGTATATAAAGTATCATTGAGCGAAGCAAGGGAGTCAATAAGGTTAAACGCAGTTCCTCCTAGGTTATCCGAACGGTAAATAAGGTATTTATAAGGACCAGGTGCCTGTATCGGATCCAGTTCAGTTGGTTTCGACCATGCTAGGTAAACACGTCCATCCGTGGTGCCGGTCTGCAGTATGCTAACATTCGTTATCACAGGAACATCTTTCTTTAGTTGAGCACAGGCCTCATTGGAAGCGTAACTTTCGGCACCGTCAGGATAAGTTGCTACAACCATATAGCAATAATCAATACCCCGCGAAAGATTGCCGTCGGTAAACAATGTATCAGTAGTTTTACTTGTAGCTATAAGCTGATATCCGGTGTATGCAGGGACCCCGGTTTCGCAATGCCCAGCCACATATCCGTAAAAGCCGTTACGACGGTATATCTTATAACCGCTCACGTTCGAACACCGGTTCTTATTCCATTTGAGCTGTATTGTATTGCCTAAAGCAATGGCTGTAAGGTTTTTAGGTGCAGGGCCAACCACGGTAATATTCATACTCGTAAGGTCGAAGAGGTTTACCGGCTCGTCGTTATCGGTTGCTTTAAAATAAACCTGGTAGGGGTTTTTGCGCACATGCGTACAGGCTGTTCTCCAGGTAAATATTCCGGTATTTCTTCCGATTGAATCGTAAGGGGAATAGAATTCGGCAGGATAGGAGAACTGAAATGGAGCCCCGGCGGCAGTAAGCTTGATAGCATTACTGTCGGAATCAGTTGCCCTTACCCTGAATTGAAGCGTATCTCCAGCCTCCACACAGGTATCTTCAACAGGCCGAAGTACAGGTGCATGATTAGTACAGGTTACAATAGTAATCTGCATGTCGCGGGTAACATATCCTATCTTTAGCCCGTTGCGCCATTCCTCGATAAGGAAAGATATATTGTATTCTCCCTGCATCTTAGGGCTCTGCCAGAGAATTTCACCGGTAAGCGGATCCATCTTGAAAATGCCGCCGGTGTTATTACCAACCATGTTGGGAAGCTGAAAACCAGGAATATAGGCTCCATCGGCACCCCTGCAAGTTGTTAAACGAAAGGAGAGACTATCGCCATCAGGATCATAAGCACCGGGATTATGAAGGAAAGGCTGGTTCACACAACCCTGGTCAATAGGCGGCAGTAAAAGGAGCGGTGAGGAGTTTGCACCGATAAAAGGATTTATAATAAGCTCAGTTTCAATAAATAGCGGAACCTCTACTGAATTTGGGATATTTTGTATACCGTAATTCCGGTTCGGATCTTCGAGCGTGATTTTATAGGTGGCTGCACCGGGATACGTATGAAGCCCGGTATACAAATTCCGTTTAATATCAGTCCCGACTATCTCGCCATAATGACCCATCGCAGTTAGCTCACCATTGCTTCGTTTTAATACTGTGCTTGTATTATCGCCCCACTTGATTTCGAGTTCATACCTGTCGGCCGGGCTGGGTGCGTATGAATAGGTAACTATTGTAACTTCATAGGTGAGACCTGATATATATTTGAAGGTAATTTCTCCTGCTCGCTGGTGCGTGGCCATAACAGGGCCGGCGAACCAGACTATTGAAAAAAGCAGTAAGAGATATTTCTTCATTGGATTTGAAAATGCATTAATCTTAACAAGTATAGTATACCTGGGGTAGGTATTTATTCATCAAAAGTACGAATTACTGGGTTAGTTGTTTGATTTTTTATTGACAGATTCCGATTTTTATGGTGATGTATAATTAGACCGGCCAGCGCAACTCTTAATCTCGAAGAAATTTAGTATTTTTGATGTGTTTAAGCAGGAAGGATGCCGGATTATGTACACTATTGATCTTCAGAAGGAGAAAAAGGAAATAGTAAAGCGATACAGGGCCTTAATGAGGGCATGGAGTTCGAACAAAGGTGTTTTGAAAAACAACCAGGTCCGCAAAGCGTTTATTATGGCTTCACAGGCTCATAATACCATGCGCAGGCGAACCGGTGAACCTTATATTTATCACCCCCTTGAGGTTGCCCGCATTGTGGCAGGCGAGATAGGCCTCGGCGAAACTGCCATAATCAGCGCGCTCCTTCACGATGTGGTCGAAGATAATCCTGATTATACAATTGAAATGATCAGGCAGAATTTTGGTGATAAAGTGGCCTATATCGTGGATGGACTCACCAAGATTAAAGACGGTTACGAGCGGCTGGAGTCAACAGCTCAGGTCGAAAGTATAAAAAAAATGCTTCTCACTCTTAGCGATGATGTCAGGGTGATCCTGATAAAACTTGCCGACAGGTTGCATAATATGCGTACGCTCGATTCGATGCCGCCGTCAAAGCAGCAGAATATTGCAGCCGAAACCCTTTACCTGTATTCTCCTCTTGCCCACCGGCTGGGTTTGTACGTAATAAAGAGTGAGCTCGAAGATCTGGCGTTGAAATACAATGAACCGGAAATTTATCGCACAATTTCATTGAAACTGCAGGAAACGGAGACTGAACGTAAGAATTTCATTACGAAGTTTATCTTTCCGATACGCAAGGCTATGTCGGTGCAAGGAATTAATTACGAAATTGATACCCGTGCCAAATCGGTGTACTCTATTTATAAGAAAATGCAGAAAAAGGAAATTCCTTTCGAGGAAGTATACGACCTTTTTGCTGTCCGTATTATTATCGATTCCCCCCCGGAACAGGAAAAACTTGATTGCTGGCGCATCTACACCCTTATTACGGATAATTATAACCCCAAACAGAACCGTTTGCGCGACTGGATATCGACACCAAAGGCCAATGGCTACGAATCGTTGCATACCACTGTAATGAGTCCTACCGGGCAATGGGTGGAGGTGCAGATACGCACGCGGCGTATGCACGAAATAGCCGAGAGGGGATATGCAGCTCACTGGAAATACAAACAACAGGTCGACCGCGATAAATCGCAGGAGTCGGGGCTTGACGACTGGTTGGAGGAGGTAAGGAAAATACTCAAATCCCCTGATGCAAATACATTGAATTTCCTTGATGATATTAAACTTACGCTCTTCAGCGACGAGGTTTTCGTGTGGACTCCCAAAGGACACCTGAAATCATTGCCTTCGGGTAGTACAGTTCTTGATTTTGCTTACCTGGTGCATACCGAACTTGGAAATCATTGCATAGGCGTAAAGGTGAACCGTAATCTTGTTCCTTTAAATCATAAACTAAGAAGTGGCGACCAGGTCGAAATTATTGCATCCAAAAAAAGCTTTCCAAAGGAAGAATGGCTCGAATATGCGATTACTCCCCGTGCCAGGATGAGTATTAAGGAAGAACTCAAGGAGCAGCGCAAAGTACAGGCGGCTGAAGGCCGTGTAAAACTTGAGGGTATATTTGCCAGGATTGACCTTAAATTCAGTAAAAGCAACATTACAAAATTCAGCGAGTTTATGGGTTTTACAAGCCCGGCCGACCTGTACTACCGGGTGTACCTCGAAGAAATTCCGATTGAAAAAATATTTGCCTTCGGCCAGTTGAATGTGGATGAGCTGCTTAATCGAAAACCAGGAAGCAAGGCAGAAGGCAAGGAACAAGAAAAAATACAGTTAAATCTTAAAAACAAACCCCACGTTGAATACGATCTGGATGCCCTGAGCTTTACGGTTGCCACCTGTTGCCACCCTCTGCCCGGTGATGAAGTAATTGCGTATACCAATGATGGAATAAACCGGATTGTTCATCGCACCAATTGCCACGAAGCTATCGAACTCATGGCTCGTTTTTCAAAAAGGATTATATATGCCCGCTGGAGTAATAAGCCCATGATGACATACCTGGGTGGTGTAAAGATCAGCGGTTTCGACCGCAAAAGCATGATTTCGGATATAATAAGGGTAATAAGTGAAGAAATGCGTTTCAATGTACGTTCGTTCCATATCGATACTTCTGGCGATTTATTTGAGGCTTATATCAGTTTCTTTGTGATGGATACTCTCGATCTGAACCGTTCGATTGAGCGAATAAAACTGATTGACGGTGTTTCTTCGGCGTCAAGGATGCTTAGGTTTTTGAAGTCTTGAAATTTAACTGCTGTTTTATTATGCATGAAGATTTAATTCTCAGGGATATTACTCTTAAATTGAAAAAAATTTTTTCATCTATTTTTATTTATTCTAAATAGTGATAAGAAAATTTTATATTTTTACACCAAATTCGATGAGATGATAGCTGATTCAAAGAAAATTAATTACGAAACCGTCAAGAAGTTGTTTACTGATTATCTTGAAAAACTGGGACATCGTAAAACACCGGAACGATTCACTATTCTGAAAGAGATCTATTCAACGGATGGCCATTTCGATATCGAAACCCTGTATATCCGGATGAAAAACAATAAATACAGGGTTAGCCGTGCCACACTCTATAATACAATTGAACTGCTGCTTGCCTGTAACCTGGTTACCAAACACCAGTTCGGCAATAATTGTGCACAGTTCGAAAAATCCTTTAAATTCAAACAGCACGACCATTTTATCGATATTGACAATGGCGATGTGCTCGAATTCTGTGACCCACGCTTACAGGAGATTATTGTGTCGGCCGAAAAGGCACTCGGGATAAAGGTTACCCACCATGCACTTACACTTTATGGTACACGTGCAACCCAGGAAGTTAGTTAAGCTGCCGCGGATTTAAGCGTTGTTAACTCTTTTTTTTAAGCCTTCTCAATAATAATTTTATCTTTGCAATATTGACTCCAGCAACCCCTGAAGGGTTGCTAAATTTGTGTTTATATGAAAGTAGATGTGCTTTTAGGCCTCCAGTGGGGCGACGAAGGAAAAGGTAAAATTGTTGATGTTCTTACTCCTCAGTATGATATTATTGCCAGGTTCCAGGGTGGGCCAAATGCCGGTCATACCCTACAGATAGAAGGCGATAAGCATGTTTTACACACCATTCCATCCGGTATTTTTCACCCCGAGAAGGTTAATATTATTGGGAATGGTGTAATCGCCGATCCGTATATTTTATCACAGGAACTGGCGAAACTTGTTGCCAAAGGAGTGAATCCCCGCGTTAACCTGCTTATTTCAAAACGTGCACACCTTATACTGCCCACACACAGGATGCTCGATGCTGCTTACGAACAGGCCATGGGTGCAGGTAAAATAGGATCAACCCTTAAAGGAATAGGTCCTTGTTATACGGATAAAACCGCAAGGTATGGCATCCGGTTCGGCGATATCCTGGCTCCTGATTTCAGGGAGAAATATGATAAACTCAAACAGCGCCACTTGTCAATACTGGCTTCCTACGATTTTGACCACAACATTCAACTTATCGATAAAGTTCGGTTCAGCGATTACGAACAACACTGGTTCGACGCTATCGAAGAACTGCGTACTTTTCCATTGATTGATAGTGAGTTATACATTAATAGAGCGCTGGCTGAAGGCAAATCTGTTCTTGCCGAAGGTGCTCAGGGCAGCCTACTCGATGTCGACTTTGGGTCATATCCTTATGTAACTTCTTCTAATACAATTACTGCCGGAGTATGCTCAGGTTTAGGAATTCCTCCTTCGGCAATCGGGAAGGTTTATGGTGTATTCAAGGCATATTGTACAAGGGTAGGGAGCGGACCTTTTCCGACGGAATTGAATGATGAAACCGGCGAATGGCTGCGTGATAACGGCAAGGAGTTTGGCTCAACCACGGGACGTCCGCGCCGATGTGGCTGGCTCGACCTTCCCGCTTTGCGTTATGCGATTATGCTTAACGGGGTTACCGACCTGGTTATGATGAAAGCCGATGTGATGAATGATTTTGATTCGATAAATATCTGTACAGGCTATGAAGTGAGTGGGAAAACTGTTCAGGACCTTACATATGAAACTTTAAGTAACCCTGTGAATCCTATATACGAATCGCTTCCCGGATGGGAGCAGTCGTTGAACGGGATAGTTGATTACAACCAATTGCCTGCGAAACTGAAACAGTATACCGACTTTATCGAAAAAGATGCCGGCTTGCCGGTGAAAATACTTTCAACAGGACCCGGAAGGGAAGAAACAATACGGAGATAAGCTCTTAAAATAAAAAAAACGGTTGCCTCAGGCAACCGTTTTTTTATTTGTAATTTTTATTGTCCGTAGACTTTAGGTCGGGGAGGTAATACTTAGAGTTTGCGTTTAACTTCAACTTCTTCGTATCCTTCCACAATGTCGCCAATCTTGATATCGTTGAAGTTATCGATGTTCAAACCACATTCATAGCCGGTAAGCACTTCTTTAACATCATCCTTGAATCGTTTCAGCGAACCCAGTGAACCTGTATGAACAACAATACCATCGCGGATAACGCGAATGCGTGTATTACGGGTAATTTTACCATCCAGAACCATACACCCTGCGATTGAACCTACCTTCGAATTCCTGAATACTTCACGGATTTCGATGTTGCAAACAATCTTTTCCTCAATTTCAGGTGCAAGCATACCTTCGATTGCAAGCTTGATTTCGTTGATAGCGGTATAAATAATGGAGTAGAAACGGATATCGATTTCTTCGCGCTCTGCAAGTTTGCGGGCACTCATACTCGGACGAACCTGGAAGCCGGCAATAATGGCATTGGAAGCCGAGGCCAGCAATACATCACTTTCGGTAATTGCACCTACACTCTTGTGGATTACATTCACCTGGATCTGAGGGGTTGAAAGCTTGAGCAGTGAATCGGACAAAGCTTCGACTGATCCGTCAACGTCGGCTTTAACAATAATATTAAGTTCCTTGAAGTCGCCTATAGCAATACGACGACCGATTTCGTCAAGAGTTATGTGTTTCTGGGTTCTGATACCCTGCTCACGTTGCAATTGCTGGCGTTTAGTTGCTATCTGCTTGGCTTCACGTTCATCTGTCATTACCTTGAACTTATCGCCAGCCTGGGGTGCCCCAGTAAGTCCTAATAAAAGGACCGGGGTTGAAGGACCTGCTTCTTTTACCGGAGTGTTTCGTTCGTTGTACATGGCCTTTACCTTGCCATAAACTGAACCAGCCAGAAGGAAGTCGCCTATACGGAGTGTTCCGCTTTGAACAAGAAGTTTGGCCACATAGCCGCGGCCTTTGTCGAGCGACGACTCGATAACGGTGCCTGATGCACGGGAATAAGGATTTGCATGCAAATCGAGCAATTCAGCCTCGAGTAATACTTTATCGAGCAGTTCAGTAACATTTATACCTTTTTTGGCTGAAATTTCCTGACTCTGGTATTTACCGCCCCAGTCTTCAACAAGTATATTGAGTTTCGAAAGTTCTTCCTTAATTTTCTCAGGATTAGCCCCGTTTTTATCAATTTTATTAATGGCAAAAACCATAGGTACTCCGGCAGCCTGAGCGTGGTTAATAGCTTCCTTGGTTTGAGGCATCACAGTATCGTCAGCAGCAACGACAACAATTACAATATCGGTTATCTGGGCACCTCGGGCACGCATAGCTGTGAAGGCTTCGTGACCAGGAGTATCAAGGAAAGTGATTTTGCGTCCATCGTCGAGTTGTACTTCGTATGCACCAATGTGCTGGGTAATACCTCCTGCCTCACCGGCAATAACATTGGCACTGCGGATATGATCGAGCAATGAGGTTTTGCCGTGGTCAACGTGACCCATAACCGTAACAATCGGGTTACGTGGTCGTAACATCGACGGGTCTTCAGTTTCATCGGCATTATCGATTGCTTCCTGCACTTCGACGCTGACAAATTCAACCTTGTAGCCAAATTCATCGGCAACTACAGCAATGGTTTCGGCATCAAGACGCTGGTTGATCGAAACAAACATCCCGATCGCCATACAGGTGGCAATAATATTCGTTACAGGTACATCCATCATTACGGCCAAGTCATTGGCTGTTACAAATTCAGTAACCTTCAGTATTTTCTTGTCTTCTTCCAGCCTCGATATTTCTTCCTGCATCAGTTGGCTGGCAACATTACGTTTTTCACGGCGGTATTTCGATGCTTTTGATTTGCCGGTTCCACTCAGTCGCTGAAGTGTTTCTTTAATCTGCCTCTGGATATCTTCTTCGGTAAGCTCAGGCTTAGGTTCCGCGTGGCGTGGATGACCTTTCCCGATTACGGGTTTGGCTCTTGGCCTTTCGCCCGGTTTAGCCGGGGCCCCTGGTGCCGTGCGCGGTGTTCCAGTACCTGGAGTTGCAACTGTAGGAACCTCAGTTCCTGTTTTGCCTTTATTCAGGCGTTTGCGTTTGCGTTTTTTCGACTTGCTGTCTTCATCGCTTGATGAAGCAACAGGTTTACGTGGTTCGGGACGTGTTGGAGAAGGAAGATCGATTTTGCTGAGTATCTTCGGGCCTTCGAGTTTGGTAAATTTAGTCTGCAGGTAGTTGGAGTCAGACTTTTTATACATTCCGTCAAATGAAGGTTGGTCAGTCGAACGCAGCGGTATTTCGTCAACATCATCTGGCTGGGAAGTTGGCACTACTACAGGGATTTCTTTAACCACTGCAATCTGTTGTTCTGCTTTTGGTTCAACTGCTTTTTCCTCTATTACAGGAACAGTTTGAATTTCGGGAGCTTTTTCAGAAATAGTTTCCTTTGCCGGTGCTTTCTCAGCTTTTTCTTTTTTCTTAGGTTTTTTGTCGAATTGTTTTAAATCGATTTTCCCAAGTACTTTCGGACCCGAGACCGAATCTTCTGATTCTGCTGCCGGAACCGCTATAGCAACTTCTACCTTAATTTCCTTGATTGCTGCTGGTTCTGTTTTTACAGGTGTTTCCGCAACGGGTGCCGGCGTAGCAACAACTTGTTCGGCTTTAGCTGCTTCAGGAGCTATTTGAACCTTCTCAGCTTCTTTTGTTACAACCTTAACTGTTTCGGTAACAGGTTCTGCAATTTTCTTTTCCGGAACTTTGTCGGCAACAGGAAGAGGCGCAATAGTGATTTTAGGAAATGCAGGTGCAACAGGTGCCTCTTTAACAGGCTCAGCCGCTTTTGTCACAGGAGCTTTAACCGGTTTATCTTCGGCAAGTTCCTTGGGAGCAGGTTGCTTTTCCTCAGTTTTAAATACTTTCTGAGCCTGGTACTCTAACTCAATATGTTTTGCAATATCTTTTGCAGCCTTATCGGGCTGATATTCTTTGATCAAAAGAGTATGCATCTCCGGACTTAACTTCGTGTTCGGGTTACTATCGATTTTAAATCCCTTCTTGTGAAGGAAGTCAACGATAGTGGATACACCGACGTTAAATTCGGTTGCGGCTTTTCCAAGCCTGATTGATATGGGTCCGTCTGACATGCTTTTTTCGAAATTTCGCCTGAAGCTCGGAATAAGTGAGTAAAAGTACGATTTAATTTTCAAACTTATGTTTATTGGTACAGGAAGCAAAATGCACACATAATAATGCAATCCCCTGATGATTTGCCGAAACCGGCATCGCATCACCTGTGATTATATTTATTCGAACTCGGCCTTTAATATACGGTGTACTTCGCGTATGGTTTCTTCTTCCAGTTGCGAGCGGCGCACCAGTTCCTCAGCACTCAATTCGAGTACACTTTTAGCGGTATCACAACCGATGCTTTTAAGCTCATCGATGATCCACTGATCGATTTCGTCGTTAAATTCCTGAAGGTCAACATCTTCGTAATCCGAATCTGTATCGCGGTAAACATCAATTTCGTAACCCGTAAGTTTCCCAGCAAGTTTGATATTGTGCCCCCCTTTGCCAATAGCTAGCGAAACCTGGTCGGGTTTCATATATACTTCGGCTCGTTTGTTTTCTTCGTCCAGTGTAATCGAAGTGATTTTAGCCGGGCTTAACGAACGTTGAATATAGAGGTTCGAATTTGCAGTATAATTGATAACATCAATGTTTTCGTTCCTTAATTCACGGACAATTCCATGAATACGTGAACCTTTCATGCCTACGCATGCTCCAACCGGGTCGATACGGTCGTCGTAGGATTCAACAGCGATTTTCGCTCTTTCGCCCGGAACACGAACAATATTTTTGATAGTAATCAGTCCGTCGAAAATTTCAGGAACTTCACCTTCGAGCAAGCGTTCGAGGAACAAGGGCGATGTGCGTGAGAGAATGATGACCGGAGAGTTTTTCTTCATGTCAACACGGGCAACAACGGCACGGATGGTATCCCCTTTACGGTAAAAATCACCTGGAATCTGCTCAGTACGTGGCATGGTGAGTTCGAGGTCCTCATCGTCCAGCACAAGGATTTCATTTTTCCATACCTGGTAGACTTCGCCGGTAACTATATCACCGATTTTGTCTTTGTATTTACGGAAAATGTTGTCTTTTTCATACTCCTGTACCTTCGAGATCAGGTTCTGCCTGACGGTAAGTATCTCGCGACGACCTATGTCAGCCAGCCTGATTGGCTCAACCACCTCTTCTCCAACTTCGAAATCGGGTTCAATCTTGATAGCTTCGGAATATGAAATCTGGAGGTTTTCATCTTCCAGTTCATCATCCTCAACAATGGTACGTTTGCGCCAGATTTCAAGGTCTCCTTTGTCAACATTCACAATGATATCGATGTTTTCGTCGGTACCATTCTTTTTAATCAACATATGTCTGAATACGTCTTCGAGAATACGCATCAGGGTTTCACGGTCAATGTTCTTGAATTCCTTGAATTCAGA
>CAISRK010000258.1 GCA_903887815.1 uncultured Bacteroidales bacterium
GTCGATCGTATAATCAATGCAATAATCCCTGTTGGACACGGTATGCATGTATGTTGCTTTTTCTAAGCTGTAAAACGCCAGGATTTCATCAACAGGTATGCTTTTGATTTTATCCCCTACCCTGATCATAAACCTCGATTTGTAGGTAACAGCAGTTTTTGCATTGGTAAGCAAAAGTAATTTTTCGAGGGCAATTGCAGGCGTAAACAGTTTGGCCTTTTCAATGGCCTGCCTTAACCTTTCTTCTTCAACCGGTTTCAGCAGGTAATCAATCCCGTTGGTTTTAAATGCTTCGATGGCATAATGATCGTATGCAGTGGTGAAAATTATAGGGCATTTTACTTCAACCTGACTGAAAATCTCGAAACTTAATCCGTCGGCAAGCTGAACATCCGAAAAAACCAGGTCGATGCCTGGCTGTGCCCTAAGAAAAGGAACTGCATCGCGGACCGACTCAATTTTTGCCACCACTTTCATTTCGGGTGCCACTTTGTGAATGAGCCTTTCCAGGTAACTGGCTGCCCGCGATTCGTCTTCCAGAATTAGTACATTCATTGTCCCGTAGCTTTTAGAACTGGAACCCTCACCCTGAATTTTCCAGCTGTATCGGCAACTTCAATCGGTTTATCAGTAAAATAACTGAATTGCTGGATAATATTCTTCAGGCCTGTATTTTTTGAGTCCTCTCCGACCTTCTTGATTTTCGTAGAATTCTCCACTTCAATGTAATCGTTGGTTCGACGGATAATTATTCGCAGCGGAAATGCATCCGAAACTTCATTGTGCTTTACTGCATTCTCAACCAGTAATTGCATAGTCATAGGGACAATCAGTTCGCCAGTGTCCGCTTTCAGATCAATGGATAAATCCAGCTTCTCTTCAAACCTGGTCTTCATAAGGTAGATGTATGATTGCATAAAGTCCAGTTCATCCTGAAGAGGCACTAGTTCTTTGTCCCTGCTGTCGAGCACATAACGGAAGAGTTCACTTAGCTGGTTAATAAATTTAACTGCCATAGCCTGGTCGGCATACACAAGGTCGCTCAGCACATTGAAACTGTTAAACAGGAAATGCGGGTTAATCTGGTTTCGCAGAGATTCGTAACGATAGGCCATCATTTCCGCTTTCAGTTTCTCCGACCTTATCAATGTTGCTTTCCAGGCTTTAAAGAAACCGATAGCCGTGAAAATAAGCGACATGATAAATGAAATAAGCAGCACAAAAATTATGCTCCGGGTTATATGTGGCAAGGCTTCAAACGGGGTAAGATGGTAGATTATAAACATCATGAAGAATTGCACGATGGTAAACACGACTACCGAGTCCAGCACCAGAACAAGGATCCCCACAAACGACCTCAACACAGGCTGTGCTATCCACTTGATTTTACTGTCGACGAAACGATTTACGTAAATCAGTGATATCCAAAGTGATAAGCAAATCACGAATGCCCAGATACTGAAAATGCCGAAACTTCTTAAACTATTCAAGGCACCGTTCATAAACAATAAAAGTATCACGAAAGCCAAAGCCAGGTTCGCAATTAAAAATTGTAGTATACTTAAAGGATGCAATAATTCCCTGATTTTCTTCATTTCAAAAAAGATTGTTTAACAAATGTAATAATAAAATCCAAGAAGCTTTAGGTAAGTCCTGCGGGAGATCCAATCGCTGATTTCAGCAGATTTTTTATCCACAACGGTCGATTGTATCACGCGAAGTTATTTGCAGCCATTAACTATCTGAAGTACCTGTTCTTTGCCCCACGAAGGATACAGCGGTGATTTCACTTTATAATTATCCCAGTTTGCAAGCAATTCAGAAGCCTGGGGGCAGAACTCCTTAGGATCTTTCCCAAAGAATTGAGCCGATCCCATATCGTTACTTAGTTTTATAAACCGCGCACGCGGATTGCCTGCATCCAGTCCAAGCGCTTTCCCCACAGCCTGTGCTGACAGTATGCTGTATTCCTGGCCGCGCTCCATAGGATTTACAACCAGGCGCGCCGAATACATCATCGATTGCAGCGCGTATGCTTCGGATTCGCCGGGTGCAAGCTCAATCATTTTATCGACCGATTTCTCTGCAACATCAATAAAACTATCCTTCTTCGATCCATCGGTGGGTTCCATAAAACTCATGATAATGTAGCAATGTGCATGGTAATAATAGGGCAGCCACTGGGTTTTTTCAGCTTCAGCAATTAAACCGAATTTATTGCCGAGTGCCTGGAAGTCAGCAATCGATTTGCAATTCGCATACTGGCCCAATGCTTCGCCCATGGCAGTATAGTATTCTTTGCTCTGCGACATGCCATTCAGGGTAGCGAAAATGACAGCAATTGTTAAGAGGATTGTTTTCATGATTTATTCTGTTTTAGTTATTGTTTATGAATTAGTTATGAATTAAATGTCATGGTTTATCAAATTTTTTAAAACTTTGAACCGGAACTCTGAACCTTGAACTTCAAACCTTGAACTATTCTATTTTATCAATCTGGTTTGCCTCTCCTTGGTGAGTAAGAGTTATAAAGCATGCCAAAAGGTAAAACCTGCTGGCACCCGGTCCTATAGATGCACTCCTGTAAATACCTTCCAAATCCGGCCTGGTGGCGTACGAATAACCGTATCCCTGTTTGAATCCGAAAATATTGGTAACCGCGGCATAAATGATGATATTCTGCCTGAACAGGAAACTCCAGCTCATATCAACACTGCGGTAGGGCTTCGTATGTTCACCGTTAAAAACTTCTGAATTGGGGTTATTGTAAACCCTGGGTGATGAGTATTTAAAATTAGTACTCACATAAGATCTTAAGCCACCGAACCAATGTTTGTAAACCGCTGCAAAGTTGTGTTTGCTTGCAAATCCAGGTATAACCTCTCCCGGGTAATCCCTGTAGTCGCGTTTGGTATCCAGGTAAGAATACGATATCCAGTAATCCCCGTTTTTGATCGTTTTTTTATCTCTCCAGAAGATATCGAGCCCTGTTGCGTAACCTTTCCCGGTATTGGAATAACTTTCGGAGAGATAGAATGCTTCGCTGTTTAGCTTTGCAAGATCCTTGTAATTTTTATAGTAGATTTCGGCACGGAAAGTACGTTCGTTCTGCGAAGTCTGGTAGCTGAACGTGTAATGATCGGCCCTTTCGTAACCCAGCAAATGGGTATAAAGGAGGTAGTCATCAGTCGGATCCTGGTAAAACCACCCGTAAGCAAGCGAAAACTGGCTTGTTTTACTAACTTTATAAGCTGTTGAAATCCGTGGAACAAAATTTGCACGCTGCAGGTAATCGGAATATTCCATTCGGGCACCTATGCGTGTTACAAACTTTGAGGATGCATACAATTCGGCTTCGGCAAATGCGGAAGTCGTATTATTGGTAAAACTGTTTGCCTTTGAAAATTCCGAAGTGCTCAAATCGAGGGAATAGGTTTTGGAGAAAAATTCTGTCCCAAACCGTAATGTTATCAATGTGCTGAACGGATACGAGAATACATTTTTCACATGAACACCCCTCAGTAACTTATTTACTGAAACCGAATCGTAACCCACATCATCTTTATTGCTTGTAAACGATGCCGCTGACGCTACATTCCATTTAGGTCCCAGGCTGCTTTTCCAGGATGCATTCACAAAGTAGTTCCCGTTGCTGAGAGCATAATCATACGACTTTCCTTCCTGGTTCAGGTCTTCCTGGCTGATGGTATAGCGCGATTTAGTAACACTGCCATATAGTTTGAACATCCCGGTTTTACCTGTTTTCTCCCTGATGCTTACTGCACCCTCTGCCGTGTTGGGATATTTCACCCAATTGTAGTTTTGAGGTACAACCCACATGTACGGACTCAGGTCGTTGTACGAAAGAGTTGCTGTTACGGCACCGGTTTTCCACAGTTTTGTGCCAGCTACCCCCAGCCCTATCGTCATAAAAGATAGATCGAGTTGGTCTTCAGCGGGCATATCGTTGGTATTCAATAAAAGAACCGACGATAAGGCTTGTCCGTATTCGGCCGAATAGCCTCCCGTACTGAAAATAGTACCTTTGAACATAAACGGATTAAACCGGCCGCGGACCGACATGTTTGGAGCCGCAGTGGTATATGGAGCGTATACAATTGAGCCATCGATGAATGTTTGTGACTCTTCACTGTCGCCTCCTTTTACAAACAATTTGCCTGATTCGCCGTTTGTGGTTGTGCCTGGCAATGCCTGTAAAGCGCCATAAACATCGCCAACCGCACCTGCCGTGGTAATCATATCGAGAGGCGTAATAACATTCGAGCGTTTCTTATCGCCTGCTTCGAACGTACCCGCAGTAATTGTAACTGCATCGAGTTTATTGAAAGCTTCTTCAAGTTTAAAATCATAACGGACAGGTCCAGCTGAGAGATCTATTTCCCTCGTAGCAGTCTCAAACCCTATATAGCTGACCTTCAGAATTACTTTCCCGGTTTTGGAAGTTTTAAACCTGAATTCACCTTTTTCATCAGTCGATGCACCGTCATAGGTGCCTTCGAGGTACACGCTTGCGCCTGGTAGTGTTCCCGCCCCGGTTGTAACTATTCCTGAAACAAGGGTTTGGGTATATGATTTCAGTACAGTAACCCCCAGTAAAAAGATTAAAATATACTTTTTCATTCGAATTGGTTTTTCTTCAGGATTCAATTATGATGCAAATTTGCACCCTGAAAGCGCAGCTGCATAATAAGAGTTACTCAATTGTCGGAAAATAAGGATGAATTGTAATTTCAGTAAAACGAACCGCAAGGAGTGAAGCTTGCTGGAATAATTGCTCTTTTTGAAATAAAAGAATATCGAAATCGATTAATAGTAAATGCGTTGTAAAGAGAATTGTATCTTTGCAGGCTCAAATATATTGGTTACGGTTATACCTTGTAACTATAATCTCCCTGAACTTCACTTCTACTGCATGGCCCTGAAAATCATCGATACATTCACAAATAAGGTACTCATTCCTTTCCGTCTTGTTCCCGGCGAAGGTCTCACAGCCGAAAAACTGGCATTCTCAATCACGATTGGGATAGTAGCCGGAATTTTCCCTGTATTTGGTGCAACAACTTTACTCAGCCTGTTCTTCACCTTGCTTTTCAGGCAGAACTTGCTGGTTGTACAGTCGGTACAATGGATTATGGCTTTATTTCAACTCATGCTGATCATTCCCTTTATGCAATTCGGCGCATTTTTACTTAGCCACCCGGCATTGCATATCAATATCGCCCAGATCAACCACGCCTTCGAACCCGGATTGCTCTCGGGTATTAAAACAATCGGTATCTTTCACCTGTATGCCATATTGACCTGGATTCTTCTTTCAATCCCAGCCAGCGCAATTTCCTATTTTACATTAAAGCTGGTTTTTCAAAAGAAAGCGAACTGATACTTTTTGAGATTTTAGCAGGCTTCCTGCTTGTCGCAGAGCGATTTTCAGGTATCAGGTATTGCTGCAAACCCGGACTTAAACAAACTGATTGAAACAAAAAAGCTTAGGCGACCCTGGGCCGCCTAAGCTATCTGAAAAAAATAAGGTAATAGAATATATACCTTTAAAAGGCAGAAACTGCTAATTTTCAACAGCTTGCCAGCTAATCGGGATTGGAAGTAAGCCTACTTATCATCCAGGAGGTCGGCTGGATTAAATTGCCAGCAGATTGAAAGATAGAACATTTTCGACTGCTCGTAACGGGAATTATCGCTGATATCGTAAACAGCACCCCCGACATTGTTGCCATTTCCTTTATAATCCGGATTGAGGAAATCGGTAAGGTAATATTTGAACCTGATATTCACCCCTCCCGGCAGCTGCACACCTCCAAAAACGGAAGGCATGAAAGTAGGAGTCTGGCTCGAAAACCATTTTGTGTCTTTGGTTTTGGGACCGGAACGATCGAAACTGGCTGTCCAGAACTTTTCTTTAAACTGGAACGCCATTTCGTATTCTCCGCCTCCGAAGAAATACAAATGTTTGTTAAATGCTCCAATTTTCAGTGCCAAAGGAACACCCAATGCATACTGCCTCTTAATAATCTTATATTCTGCATAGTGGACCGATCCCTCACCACCAGCTACCGATTGAGGTAATGTTTCGTCGGTGATCATACCTATATTACGGACAGCAAGCCCCGAAAACAACCCGAAATTATTGGTAAAATCGTAATGCACATATTCGCCCGCATGGAAGAACATGGTGAAACGGACATCATTTGTCGAAAAACTTGCCCCGGGATATTTTGTCATAAATGCCTGTGTATAAGAAGCATCACTCCTGCTTAGGATTATTTCTCCGCTTGTTACGGTGTAAACTTTCTGAGCCACTGCAGGGATAGCGATCAACCAAAGGCTGATAAAAGCGAATACGTAAAGTTTTTTTCTCATATCTTATGGTTTTATATTACAAAAATAAACGTTTCCTATGGGATTGCAAAAATAAAAAGCCAATTCTGTTTACCTGAGTCCATTATTCAAACAAAAAAAAGAGCATCGCATTTTCAATATTGAGCCTGTGAAATCTGATACTATTTTATGATTTGAACTTTGTTATTGATTATTCCCAAAAAGTTACCGACTATCAAAAAGCAGTTTTCAATTTTAGTTAAAAACGATATCATAGTCCAGGTATAAGGAACAGTTGTGAAAACCACGAAAAACCGGCATATATTAAGATACTGTTTTCGGACTGCAAATAACAAATGCTTAAAACTTTTGAAATCTTCTGGGGGCATCAATTGTGCATTATGATAGAAAGTGATTATATTTGGCAATGAAATTGATCCTGAAAGCATAAAAAACACTTTTACTAAGCGCTGAATTATGAAAAACAAGGAAAAACCTGAAGGCTATCTCTTTACTAAACGGTATACCAATTATATTTTCATGCTGCTGTTCCTGTTGTATATGTTCGATTATATCGACAGGATGGTGATAACCTCCTTGTTTCCATTCCTGAAAGCCGACTGGAACCTCACCGATACGCAATGCGGGATGCTTGTTTCGGCAGTGTACTGGTCGATTGTGGCATTTACTTTTCCGATATCAATCCTGGTTGATCGATGGAGCCGGCGCAAAACCATCGGAATGATGGCAGTAATATGGGGAATTGCAACAGCTGTCGGGGCTTTTACACGAAGCTTCCGGCAACTGTTTATCACACGAACAGTAATTGGCGTAGGCGAAGCCGGATATGCACCCGGAGGCTCAGCCATGATGTCGGCACTTTACCCTGAAGGCAAAAGGTCCCTTATGATGGGATTGTGGAATGCCTCAATACCGCTGGGAAGCGCCATTGGTATAGCAATAGGAGGATTGATTGCTGCTCAGTGGGGATGGCGTCATGCGCTTGGAATCGTAGCCATTCCGGGAATGATTATCGCAATACTTTTCTTTTTTATCAAGGATTATAAAACCATTGACCTCGAAAGAACCGACCCGAAAACACTGAAAAACATTGAAAATAAAAAGGTCAGAATGTCGATTGTGGATATGCTTAAGGAATTCCTGGCAAAGCCATCGCTGATATTTACTTATTTTGGAATGGCAGGTGTAGTTTTCACAACCACATCCTTGCTTACATGGCTTCCAACCTATTTCCACAGGGTACAGGGAGTACTCGAAAAAGATGCCGGCATTAAAGCCAGTGCTGTTATGCTTTTTGCCATCATCGGGGCACCGCTTGGAGATTATGTGACTGACCGGTGGCGGAAAAAGGAGATCAAGGCCAGGCTGTTGGTACCTACCTTAACATCTTTACTTTCAGCTATCCTTATGTTCCTGGCATTCAGTGTTTTCGACGGGCAGGTACAGTACCTGATATTACTTTCAATTGGTATTTCAATTACTGCTTTTATTGCCGCTACCGGCGCCGTTACACAGGATGTGGTACATCCCGGGCTGAGAGCTATGTCGTATGCAATTGCTGTTGTTATTCAAAACCTTCTTGGTGCATCCCTTGGCCCGATTGTGATGGGTGCCATTTCGGATGCGACCAATATCCAAACTGCCTTTATGTTCCTTCCGATAGCCCTTTTAATTTCTTCGGCTTTGTTTTTTGCAGGCTCCTTCTATTATAAAAAAGACCTGTATAAGGTTGAAAAAGTGACCCTGGAAGTGGTAGAATAATTAATTTACAAGTCGAATTTGTTTTTTGTTTTCATACTGCTCCACTGTCCTCTATACTCTGGCTTTGGTTAGCAAAGTAGTAATTTATCCCCGACAAGGAACTCTGTTTTTAACCTTAACCTCTTTTTATATTTGTTGTATTCTCATCAAATACAACAGATTACGAAGAACAAGGAAACCATTTCCATCATCTTATTGGTTCTAATTCCTGCCGGCCAGGTGTTTACTGCACACAGACCTGAAATAGTAATAAAAAAGAGAAATTCACAATTGACAAAGTTAAAGTTAATGAATCCTGGTCAGTTTACCAGGTAAAAGAAGTAGGCAAGATATTATTTTGATGTGCTGGAGTTAAATTCTACCTTAGCATCAAAAAAGGTAAATGGAAGA
>CAISRK010000259.1 GCA_903887815.1 uncultured Bacteroidales bacterium
ATACCCTGCTACTTCAATATTCCCGGTCAGGCCTGATTTCTGCCGCTCAAGGAACTCTTTTATCCAGCCTTCCGGCTTGATATCGGTTATTTTGATTTTATTAAATTTAACAAATTCAGCGTTTTGTGCTGTACAGGTAAGAGTCGAGTTCAAGGCAAAAATGCCGGAAATAAGAATTACTGCAAAAGTTCTTACGTTGATCTTCATGTGTGATTTTTTAATCGGAACCTATTTAGCCAGTTTATTCATTATAAACGATATAGGTATTTCGAAACGCTCATTCCACGATTTTTCACTATGGTCTTTGCCCGGGAAGTATTTTGTTTCCCAGTACTTATCAGTAAACCCTTTTTTTTTCATAACATCATTAGCTGATTGGCAAAAAGATTCCGCTGGTTTTCAGCTACTTTAATGTCATTTCAAAACCAAGGTTTCCTCCATTTCTTATTTCTTCAAATGTAATAAATGGTTTGACGATTTGCTGACCATTGAGAAGAACTTTTTCACAATAGATATTTTGTGAAGAATAATTCAGGGATTCGATTATTAGAGTTTTAGCATTATTCATATGAACCTTAACTTTTTTGAATTGAGGTGCCCCCAGCACAAATTCATTTCCGGCCGGATTCACCGGGTAAAATCCAAAACAAGACAGAACATACCAGGCCGACATTTGCCCGCAGTCGTCATTACCGATCATACCGTTGGGTGTGTTGTTCTGAAACTCACTGATAATTTGGTGAATATATCTCTGCCCGGTTTTCGGTGAGTTCGAATAGGCATACAAATAAACGATATGATGGCCGGGTTCGTTGCCATGAGCGTATTGCCCGATCATGGCTTCCTGCCCCAGGAATTTGTTAGGATTCAAGGCTCCGATAGTAAAGAAATCGTTTAACTGTTTTGTAAATGCTTCGTCCCCGCCCAAAAGTTTTTTCATACCATTGATATCGTACTGCGCAGGTGTCCAGAAATATTGCCAGGCATTAGCTTCGGTATAATCACCGGGATTATTCATTGGCGAAGTGGCTGCCAGCGGATCAAACGGTGTCCGCCAGGTACCTTTTGTATCCTTTCCGCGAAACATTTTAGTTCCCGGATCGAACAGGTTTTTGTAGTAGGCAGCTCTTTTGTAAAAGGTTTCAGCTGTTGGTTTATCGCCGAGTTTCGAAGCCATTTCGGCCACACACCAATCATCATATCCGCTTTCGAGGGTGCGGGAAACGGCTTCGTTATCCAGTTTATCAAAGGGGTAATACCCATATTTGTTGTATAACTCCCAATCTGAATTGATGTGACTTTTGGTTGAAGTTTCAACCATTGCTTTCAGTGCTTCATTTTTGTCAAATCCTGTGACACCCTTGTTGTAAGCCGAAAGAATCATTGGAATAGCATGGTTGCCTATCATGCAGTAATTGTCCTGTCCCCAGGCTGTCCAGATGGGAAGAAAACCAGCCGCTTCATAATGCAGAAGCAAGGAGTTTACAATGCCGTTAATCTTTTCGGGAGCAATTATTTCGAGAAGCGGGAATGCGGCACGGTAAACATCCCATATCGAAAGAGTGGAATAATATTCACTGTTTGGCGCAAGCGCAATTTTATCGTCTGCCCCGCGGTATTTGCCGTCAGTATCGGCAATATTCGAAGGCTGTAAAAACAGGTGATATAAAGAGGTGTAAAATATTTCTTTCTGTTTCGGGTCAGCTTCAATTTCGATTCTACTTAAGTAATCATTCCAGACCTTTTGGGCGTGGTGCTTTACCTGTTCGAAATCCCAACCCGGAATTTCAGTTTTCATATTACGTTTTGCCCCTTCAACCGCCACAGTAGATAAAGCAATTTTTACCTGTAAGATTTTACTTTTATCCAGGTTAAAGGATAAGATATATTTCGGGGCATTTTCTTTCGGGCCTTTTGCCAGCTGTTCGGATTTCGTAAAAGGCTTATCAAACTTTATCACAAAGAAATACTTTCTTTCCACCCAGTTTTTGGTGCGGCAGTAGCCCGAAATGGTTTGATTATCCTCAATCTTAATATTGCTCTCCAGTACCAGACTATCGGTAAGAAAACAGAGCCCGTGCTGAAAATCAGCCAATATCCAGGCCTGTTGAGAAGGGTATGTATATCGGTGAAAAGCAACCCGTTCGGAACAGGTGAGTTCTACTTTTACCTGGTCCTTTTTAGTCAAGGTATAATAGCCTGGGCTGGCCTTTTCAGTGTTTTTGAAGTAGCGGTTCCGCAAGGTTTCGTCATTGGTTTCAGCATAGGGCAGCAGGAGAATATCTCCCATTTCGCTTATGCCGGTTCCACTGAAACGGGTTTGTGAAAAACCCAGAATAATTGTGTCGTGAAATTGATATCCACTTGTATATTTCCAGCCATCCCCGCGGTTATCGGGACCGGGCTGTACCATTCCAAAGGGCATGGATGGACCCGGAAAAGTATGCCCGGTGCCATCGGTTCCAATGAAAGTGTTTACAAACCGGGTATAATCTCCGCCTGGCTTTTGAGCGAACAAACGGCAGCTGAAAAAAGCTATGCAGGTTAAAACTGATAAGATTATTCCTCTCCAACACATAAGGTTACTTTTTTAAAATAAAGAGTACCGGTATCTCGAACCTGGCATTCCACGATTTCTCCGAATGATCCTTCCCCGGGAAATATTTTGTCACCCAGCTTTTCTCTGAAAATCCTTTTACTTTCATTATTTCATCCACTTTTTTTTGAAGCGGCGGGTAAAAAGCATCCAGGGTCTGGTCGCCATAATCGAAATAGAGCTTATGCGTTTTTGGATCGGGTAAGTGGGTTTTGAGGTAATCAATAAAAAAGTCGGGCACTGGGTTGTTATCCATCGTGAAAACGCCGGGCCAATGCGTGCTCAGGCAGGCTGCTCCTCCGAATATTTCGGGGTACTCGCATATCGCATATACCGAAATCAGCCCGCCCATGCTACTGCCGGCGATAAACGTATTTTGCTGCGCAGATAATGTTGAAAAAGTTTTGTCAATAAAAGGTTTCAGTTCGCTGACTATAAATTTCAGGTAATTATCGGAAACGGTTTGAAAGACACCGGTTGACCTGCCTGATTTCTGAAGTTCTTTGCTCACATACTCTTTTTGTTCAGGGTTTAGGGATTCAAAGGGTTTCTGCGGGAAATATTCGGAATGTCGTTTGAAAGTATTCCAGATACCGACAACAATGCATTCCCTGATTTTCCCGTTTTTGATCATCCTGCCCAAGGTTTCGTCAACACCCCATTCCTGGTGGTTCCAGTTTATCGTGCTGTCGAACAGCATCTGCCCGTCGTGCATATATAATACCGGGTATTTCTTTTTAGCATCATACCCATCGGGCAACCACACATCAATTGTGCGGGCATTAACATATGCGGAAGGAAAATTGCTGAAACGCCTGATTGTTCCAGCCGAGGTCTGAACTTCATTCTTAAAAGTCTCCTGCCGGAGAATAGTGGCACCTAAAGGAACCAATTTTACTTTTTCAGGCTTGCCGGTATTTTCATTTACAAGAGTAGTATTCAGTTCAGGACTTTGCCAATGGATGCCTGCATTATCAATCATTTTCATCGTTATGCCGGATATTTTTTCGGAAGAAAGCCTGTATTTCTGAATATTAACAGGTTCATATTGATAATCATTTAATCCCTGAAAGGCATATTTTTTTGTTATTGTTTCGATGCTTTCGATTGGCAACGCAAATACCAGGGCTCCGTATGTAAAATAATTCTCTTTATTCCGGTCTTGTTTGATTTCGGGCTGTGCAAGCAGGTCTAGCCGGATGGATTCTGTTCCGGTCCAGGTTTTGTTAATGATAATGTAGCCATCTTTCTCAGTGAATTTGCAATTCAGTTTTAAACTCTTTGCCAATGAGGGTTTGCGAATTTTCAAATCAAACGGAAGCGGTTTTTCGACCGACACCTTGTAATTGATTGTATTACCGAAAGGGTAATCCGTTTCTTCAATAATCTGAACCTTCGCTCCTTTCACCTCGGTTTGTACTTCACAGGGTCCCTGAAGTACCGAAATCAGGCCTTCGCTGTCTTTCATCCACATTGATTTTACATAATACGGCATGATACGCCCGGCATTAGGAGCGCAGCAAACGGCCACATCCTGGTGTGCCGGTGAGTATTTATAGCGGGTTTGGTTTTCTCCTTTTTGAATTTCGCCGTTCCGCGTACCCTTCATCTCGTACGAATTGTCGGTTTTGCAATAAGCGATGGCACTTTTCCCCGGCAGGCGGGCTCCCTGGGCGGCATTAAAGAAAAGGTGCTCGGCCAGGTCACCATAACTGTTATTCCCCGATTTCTGAAGAAGGCTGATATATCCATCCATTAATTCCTGTAAGGAACAATATTCATAGCCTGTATTAGTTGCATTGGCAGTTCTTTCACCTACCCATTCATCGCCAATCGGCCCTCCCGACGGTGTTGTGCAATCGCTTATCCTATTAAGGTATATATCCAGCGCTTTTTTAAGTTGCGGGTTCCCAGTTGTATAATATGCCAAAATCAATGGCCGCAAATGTTCATAGGTATGAGCACCATGTTCTTTCAGTTTGTAGGCAGGATTTATGATTTTAGGATACTGGGCATCTTCGGCCAGGATATTTTCCGAGAAGTCTTTATACAGGAAAATCGCATAATCAAGATAGGTCTGGTTGCCTGTTAGCTGGTATAAACGATCAAGAATATCGGTAAAAACCAACCCGTGAGTCATTCCGCCGGCAAAAGGTTTTACGGATTTAAAGGGCGAACTGTTATTGACAGGATAATTCGCCATGACGTTTTCGACCGCTTTTTTTATGGCCGCAAGTATTTCAGGCTTCTGAGTGTATTCATACCAAGCAAGCAAACCTCGCAGGACTGTAGTTTTAGCCCATAGTTCACCATTTTCATCCTTAAAATTATAGCGCAGATCAGGTGAATATATCCCGAGATACCCATCCGCATCTTGTGTGGAAAGTATATAATTGACATATTCCTCCACTTTTGCCAGGTACACTTTATCATTGAGAAGAATAGCATTTCGGATAAACCCGTCGCGCCAGTTCGACTGGGTTTCGCTGTTCCACCAAAGGTATTGGGGGTCCATATCCGGACCGATGTTTCCAAGGTTTTTCGATTTGTGCTCTTTTGTAAGTCGGTCGGCGCCGTAGATTTTATCATTCATAAGGTCTGGTACCAGCCGGTCAAGGTTCCCTACGAACCCATCCATGTCAGACTGCATCTGCGATTTCATCCAGCCCGAAGGTTTTATTTCCCCAAATTTCAGGTACTCTAATTCTTGCTTTTGTGCACTGGTGATCCGGTACACAGCTTTGGTATCGGATTGCGCTATTGCTGCATGAATTCCTGTAATTATTACACTTAACATAAAGAGTCGGATAAACAGCTTATTCATTGGTAAAGAATGTTATTTTTATGATTCAAAGATATGTCCAGTTTTGCCACCTGCTAATAATTATTTTATCATATATTGACCGTATTATATCTAATATATTATTTAATCACTTAATATTGTGGCATAATTATTTAGGCATGAAACCAAGTTTCGAGCAGGTAAACAAACAGCCTGACGGATCTCAATTAAGGCAGCTTATTCTTGATCTGCCTGAATTTGAGCCATACTGGCACTTCCATCCCGAGTTTGAGCTGACTTATATTATCAGCGGAAGCGGGAAACGGATTATAGGTGATTCGGTTGAACCCTTTGTTGCCGGCGATCTGGTTTTGCTCGGACCTGATTTACCCCACACCTGGAATTCTGCCCCGGGCCAAAAAGGGCAATACAAGGCTGTTGTTTTTCAGTTCGGTCGTAGCATTGTTCCTGGCCCGGGGAATGGATTTCCCGAATTTCAGAATATTGCAAGGTTACTGGATTTTTCAGTCCGAGGTTTGCATTTCTATGGAAATGACATGGTTACTGTGAGTAAAAAAATTACCCGGTTATGCAGGCTGACTGGATTGGAGAAAACGACTGCCTTCTGGCTATTATTAAATGAACTTGCGACAAAGGGAAAGTTTGTTTCACTTGCTTCAGAGGGTTACGTTCCGTCATTGAATAAACACAATGCGGACAGGATAAACAAAGTTTTCGGTTATGTTTCGGACCATTTTGGAGATATGATCAAGCTATCGGATGTAGCATCTCTAGTGCATATGACCGAAACTTCTTTTAGCCGTTTTTTTAAACAGATCACAGGCGAACCATTTACCGAATACCTTAACAACGCCCGGATTTCACACGCCTGCGTTTTGCTTGCCGGCCGGTCGGAAAGAAGCATTTCAGAAATCGCTTTAGAATCCGGTTTCAGAAGTTCGACACATTTCAATAGGATGTTTTTGCAGAAAAAGGGTTGTACACCCAGCTATTTCAGGCAACAGCATGACGGGTAGAGCCGGGATTCGGGAAATGGTGGTCGGAAGTCAGAAGACCGAAGTCGGAAGGTAGAGAATATGTCAAAACTAATTCTTCAGTTTTCCATTACTCAATAAACTTTTATATATTCCAGCCTCTTCCGGCTTCCGAATTCCGTCTTCATGCCATATACTTTAACCCCTTTCAATATTTTTTACGATTTCCCGTCAATTATCCAAACGAAGTAATATTTTTGTAGTATCGCAAAAGAATAAAAACTAAAAATATGGGCAAGAGGCCACACTTAACATTTGCACAGATATGGAACATGAGTTTCGGATTTCTGGGCATACAATTCGGGTTTGCGTTGCAAAATGGCAATGCTTCACGCATACTCATGACTTTTGGTGCCGATGTGCATAACCTTAGCTGGTTCTGGCTGGTGGCTCCTATTACTGGTATGATCATTCAGCCGATTATTGGCCTGATGAGTGATAAAACCTGGAACAGGCTTGGACGCAGGAGGCCTTATTTCCTCACCGGTGCAATCATGACTAGTATTGCACTTATCCTGATGCCGAATGCCCCACACCTGGCAACCTTTATTGCTCCTATGTTTATAGGCGGAGGTTTGCTTATGATCATGGATGCCTCCATCAATATTTCGATGGAGCCTTTCAGGGCGCTGGTTGCAGATAAGCTACCCGAAGAACAGCATACCCTGGGATTTTCGGTTCAAACATTGCTGATCGGAATCGGAGCGGTGGTCGGATCATGGCTACCGTATATACTGGGCGAATGGTTTGGCGTTTCAAAAGAAGCTTCTGGAAAAGGACTGGTTCCGGATAACGTGGTATTCTCGTTTTATTTCGGAGCTTTTGTACTGATTTCATCTATTTTATGGACAGTTTTCTCGACCTCCGAATACCCGCCCGATGAATTGGTTGCTACTGCCGAAGTGGAAGAAAAACCCAAGAAGTTTTTCATTCCACCTATTATGGTCAAGTTGTTGTTGGTACAGTTTTTTTCCTGGTTCGCCCTGTTTTCCATGTGGGTTTACACTACACCGGCTGTTGCATTAAAATATTATGGTACAACTGATGCCAATTCTGCTGCATTCCAGGATGCAGGTAACTGGGTAGGAATCTTGTTCGGTGTATATAACGGGGTTTCAGCAATTATTGCGTTATCGCTGCCAATGATAGCCAAGAGGCTTTCGAAAAAGGTTACACATGCAATAGCTCTTTGTATTGGGGGTGTATCGCTGCTATCGTTCCTTGTTTTCACCGATCCTCATTTCCTGATTGTTCCTATGATCGGAATCGGGATCGCATGGGGAAGTATACTGGCTATGCCATATGCCATGCTGGCAAGTTCAATTCCGCCGAAACGTATGGGAGTTTATATGGGGCTGTTCAATATGTCGATCACCATTCCACAGATTGTAAGCGGAGTTTTCAGTGGGCTGATCCTGAAATACTTCTTTGCCGATAACCCAATACTCTGCATAGTTATGGCAGGAGCAAGTATGTTCCTGGGTGCAATAGCAGCTCTTTTTATCAGGGAGAAACAGGTGTAAAGATACTTTTGTTGCCATACCCCCTTAAAGGTTTCAAACCCATGAAGGGGTTTGTTAACGTCGGTATCTAATTATTTTTCAGTCTGGAATTGTGCCCGTAAAACAGTTTTCAGTTTTTCAACTTCAAACGCATTGCTTAACAGGTGCGGCCCTACACGGGTGCGGCACAATGCGCTGAGGTATGCACCGCTGTTGAGCGCGAGTCCAAAGTCGCGTGCGATCGAACGTATATAGGTGCCTTTCGAACACACGATCCTGAAATCAACTTCAGGCAGTTCGATACGTGTAATTTTAAATTCGGGAACACTCACCGGGCGGGCTGCCAGACCGAGGTCTTTATCCTTGCGTGCCGATTCGTAAGCACGTTTTCCATCTATTTTAATAGCTGAAAACATAGGTGGAATCTGCATAATGTCGCCGCTCAAGCTTCGCGCAGCATCGTATATCATTTCAGGGGTAATATGGCCAGTTGGGAAAGTCTCGTTCACCTCTTTTTCCATATCGTACGATGGAGTTGTAGCACCAACAGTAAACGTGCCGGTATATTCTTTATCAAAATCTTTAAATTCCTCTATGCGTTTAGTGGCTTTTCCGGTGCAGACTATCAGCAAGCCCGTTGCCAGCGGATCGAGTGTGCCGGCATGACCGATTTTTATCTTTTTCCCGATAAGGTGCTTAATCAGGCCGCGCAGTGAGCCAATAACATCGAACGACGTCCAGCGGTAGGGTTTGTTTACAAGAAGAATTTCGCCTTCGTCGATGTTTAACATGTGAGAATGTTGATTTGTTAAGGTTTAAACCACGGAGGCACGGAGGACACAGAGGTTCATGGAGATTTTTATTTTCGGATTTTGCTTAGGTGAAATGTGAGTCTAAGATTCAGAGAAATTTTGGTAATTCAGTATTCCGATTAGAAGAAATGGCATTTCCTCTGTGTTCCTCAGTGCACTCTGTGCCTCTGTGGTAAAAAATCAGATTACCTTCAGGTCCACACCTAATGCCAGCAGTATAAGCAATATCGCACCGACAATGATGCGATAATATCCGAATACTTTAAACCCGTGTTTCTGAAGGTATGTGATGAAGAACTTTATCGCAAGCATGGCAACCACAAAAGCGACCACATTCCCGAGAAGCAATACGCCCAGGTTATCGGCATTGAAGTGTTTGTAGTCTTTCAGCAGTTTATAGGCCGAGGCCGCTGCCATGGTTGGAACAGCAAGGAAAAATGAGAATTCAGCCGCTTTGGTGCGGGTAAGTTTTTGCTGCATACCTCCGATAATGGTTGCTGCCGAGCGCGACACACCGGGAATCATGGCTATGCACTGGAACAGACCGATCACGAAAGCATTTGTATAAGTAGGTTCCTTTTTTTCGTTGGTATTGTTGAATAACTTATCCACAAACAGGAAAAAGATACCTCCGAGCAGGAGCATGAGGGCAACCACGAAAACACTCTCGAGCATGGCATCAATCTGGTTGCTGAATAAAAACCCCAGTATGGCTGCTGGTATAAAAGCAACAAAAAGTTTGTAGTAAAAATTAAACGTCTGGAAGAACCGTTTCCAGTATAGGACTATTACCGACAGGATTGCACCAAACTGAATATTAACGGTAAACGCTTTTGTAAATTCATTCATCTCGGTACCGAGTAGGCGTTCGGTAATGATCATATGCCCTGTCGACGAAATGGGTAAAAACTCTGTTATACCCTCTACAATGGCAATAATAATGGCATGGAGGTAGCTCATTTTGTTTTCAACTAAATAGGTTTGTGAATAGCACTCCCAGAAGCAGGCAATAAATAGTTGGCAGTTGGCTAAGGTGTGAAGGGAAATGAAGGATTAGTACTTTGCCTGTTGCCTGTTACCGACTAACGGTAAAACGAGTTAGTGTTTCAGAACAAATTACAGGTAGTATTAATCTTTCGGCCTTTTCATGATGGCTACAATTTCGACACCGAATCCAACAAGTACCAGGATAGGAGCAAGCGTTAAACGCCTGAAATCGAACATTTCCTCGTTGAATACATTAGGGTCTTTTGAGCCGCCGCCATTCATCAGGATAAATCCTAAAACAATAAGGCCAAGCCCGACCAGCATAAGTATATAATTTTCTTTCCCGAAGGCAAATACAGGATGGCTGTTATCGACAGCTTTTTTTGAGGCTTCAGGAACCATAGGTTTTGCAGTTTTTGCCATTTTTTATTTGTTGTTTTTATTTCTGAAATCCTGTTCAATTGGAACAGGATCATTGGATTTACTATTTCAGGTATGATTATTAGCGCATATAAAGATTATCCACTTTCATCCTCAGGAATTTATTTACCGATACCCAGGTTGATATTGCCGAAAGAATAACCCCTGTCAGAATAACCCCGACGAAAAAGACCGAAAATTGCTGAATATCTTCCAGGTTAGCCAGTTCGGGCATACGCTGCCGGGCAAGGTAAAGGATGCCGGTTAGCATAAGTATGGCTACAACTCCTGCAATAATACCGTGCAGTATGCTTCTTTTTATAAACGGCATACGGATAAACGATTCGGTGGCACCCACAAGTTGCATGCTGCGGATCAGGAAACGCCTGGCATAAATCGATAGTTTGATCGTGTTGTTGATGAGGATAACCGAAATGATAAGCAGTAGAAGGCTGAAGCCAAGAATTACAAAACTTATCTTTTGTATGTTCGAATTCACCTGGTCGATAAGCGATCGCTGGTAAACCACTTCTTTGACTAACGGGCTGCCGAGCAGCAGCATTTCGATTTTTGCAATGCTGTCGGTATTGGCATACCCGGCTTTCAACTGTAAATCGATAGATGCAGGTAACGGATTATACCCAAGAAACTGTACGAAATCCTCCCCCAGTTCGTTCGAAAGTTCCTTTGCGGCCTGTTCACGCGAAATATATTCGGCGTTTTTGGCGTAAATTGCTTTTTTGAGGTGGATGGTGTAATTAAGCGCCTGGTCATCAGGAGCATCTTTTTTGAGCATAACCGAAATGCTGATGTTTTCGCGCACATAATCGGAGAGTTTCCGGCCATGCAGAATAATAAGTCCCAGCAACCCAAGCATAAATAATACCAGCGTAATGCTGATAATACTTGTAATGTACGATGCCCTGAGCCTGCCGCTACCGGTATTATTCTCTGTCATGCTTTTCTTTAGGTAAGAAGTAGCGAAAGTAATGAAAAAATCTGTGCCATAGGTGTATGCCGGAATATGCTTTGCATAAATTAACATTTGAAAGCCTGTTTTTGTAGCCGTATGCTATGATTTCTTTCGATTAATATTGCGAAATCAAATCAATGAAGGTCTTATACAGATCATTTTATTCCTTTAAAGCCAGCTTTCCGTAATCCTTTTAAAATACTACCTTTGCACGCTCGTAAGCCACCAGGCATGCGTTGCTTAAAAGTTTAATCTGAAACAACTTACAGTCTACATGGAATATAATTTTGGTGAAGTAGAGAAAAAATGGCAGGAAAAATGGGCCGCGGATAAAGTGTACAAAACCTCTATCGTTGAAGGGAAACCCAAGTATTATGTGCTTGATATGTTTCCGTATCCTTCGGGAGCCGGATTGCACGTTGGTCACCCGTTGGGATACATTGCATCCGATATTTTTTCGCGTTACAAAAAGCTGAAAGGCTTTAACGTTCTTCACCCTATGGGTTACGATGCCTATGGCCTTCCGGCCGAGCAGTATGCCATACAAACCGGCACACATCCAGCAATTACAACCGAACTAAACCTGGCACGTTACCGTGAGCAGCTCGACAAAATCGGTTTTTCATACGACTGGGACCGCGAAGTACGCACCTGCGACCCGGCTTACTATAAATGGACACAATGGACCTTTATACAGCTCTTCAATTCGTGGTATAACAAGCAACTTGACATGGCCAGGCCAGTTAGTGAACTGATTACTGCATTTGAAACAGAAGGGAATGCTGCGGTTCCGGCAGTATGCAACGAAACTCCTGTTTTTTCAGCTTCCGGCTGGAAGCAGATGAGCGAAAAAGAGCAGCAGGAAATACTGATGAACTATCGCCTGGCTTACCTGGCCGAAACAGCCGTAAACTGGTGCCCGGCGCTGGGTACCGTGCTGGCAAACGATGAAGTCAGCGAAGGATATAGTGTGCGTGGCGGACATCCCGTTGAGCGTAAAAAAATGAAACAATGGCTGCTTCGCATCACGGCCTATGCGGATCGCCTGCTCGAAGGATTAAACACCATCGACTGGAGCGAATCAATCAAGGAAATCCAGCGAAACTGGATCGGGCGTTCCGAAGGCGGAAGTATGAGGTTTGAGGTTATGAACCTCCCCCTGTCGCGCTTCGGTGGAGGGGGAACCTCAAAGACTGAAATCGAAGTTTTCACCACCCGCCCCGATACTATTTTCGGCGCTACATTCATGGTCCTTGCTCCCGAACACGAACTGGTTTCGAAAATCACAAAGCCTGAATGCCGCAAAAAAGTTGATACATACCTTAGCTGGGCCAAAAACCGTTCGGAACGCGAGCGCATGACCGAAGTGAAAAAAGTAAGCGGCGAATTTACCGGTGCATATGCCATCAACCCGTTTACTAACCAACCTATCCCGGTTTGGATTGCCGATTATGTGCTTATGGGTTACGGAACAGGTGCCATTATGGCGGTTCCGGCTCACGACAGCCGTGACTTTGCCTTTGCACGCCATTTCAGCCTGCCGGTTGTGCAGGTAGTGAATAAACCAGGTCATGAAGCCACCGACCCGGTCACCTGGGACGAATCATACGATTCGAAGGAAGGCATTATGATAAATTCCGGGTTTATTACCGGCATGCAGGTTAAAGAAGCCATCAGCAGCGTGATCCGTGAATCGGAGAAAAGGGGAATAGGAACAGGTAAAATCAATTTCCGCCTGCGCGATGCCATTTTCAGCCGCCAGCGATACTGGGGCGAGCCTTTCCCTGTATATTACAAAGACGGAATGCCTTATACTTTGCCTGAAGATCAGCTTCCGCTCCAGCTTCCCGAAGTGGATGCATACCTGCCGACCGAAAACGGGGAACCACCCCTGGCACGTGCCAAAAACTGGAAAACATCCGAAGGATATTCGTTGGAAACCAATACTATGCCCGGTTTTGCCGGTTCGAGCGGGTACTATCTACGTTATATGGACCCGCGCAATGACAAGGAGTACTTCTCGAAGGAAGCAGTCAGTTACTGGCAAAATGTCGACCTCTACCTTGGCGGAGCCGAGCATGCCACAGGTCACCTGCTGTATGCCCGTTTCTGGAATAAATTCCTTTTCGACCTTGGCTATACTGTCACCGAAGAACCTTTCCAGAAACTGATCAACCAGGGTATGATTCAGGGCCGTTCGAGTTTTGTTTACAGGGTTAATCCCGAAAAAATGGCGGAGTACGTTCTGTGGGAGCGTATTAAGGATAATAAACTTGGAGTAAAGTTTGTACAGGACTACCGCGATGGTAACCGCAAATTCGACTACTTCAGCCCCGAAGCCAAACTGATTATTGAAGTCAAGAAGCCCAAATCGCTCGAAAAACTTGTTGAGCCCTATACCGAATATGCAGAGAGTAAAGGATACAAACTCCTTATGATCCCGATGATCGATTTTATTGAGCCAGGTATCGATAAGGTGGTTGAACGTATTGTCGCAGCAATCAAAGGAGAGGACGTGCCAGTGTATATCGAAAAAAAGGGACTCGATCCGGTACCGATCTTTATTTCGAAAAATTATTCCGGTCGCGAAAATTATTCGGATGCCCTTCACGTTGATATCAACCTGGTGCATAATGATATGCTTGATATTGAAGCATTCAAACAGTGGCAGCCGCACCTGAATAAATCACTTTTCATTCTCGAAGATGGTAAATACTTCTGCGGAAGCGAAGTGGAGAAAATGTCGAAATCGAAGTATAATGTCCAGAATCCCGACGACCTGATTGAGCGGTACGGGGCCGACACACTTCGTTTGTACGAAATGTTCCTTGGTCCCCTGGAGCAATCAAAGCCTTGGGATACTAGCGGTATTGAAGGTGTTTTCCGGTTTATACGCAAGTTCTGGCGACTCTTTCACGACCATGATATTAATTTCAGTGTTTCCGGCGAAGCCCCCATTGCTGCCGAACTGAAGGTCCTGCACAAAACAATTAAAAAGGTCCAGGAAGACAACGAAAGGTTTTCGTTTAATACAGCTGTAAGTGCTTTTATGATTTGTGTAAACGAACTTACCGAACTTAAATGCAACAAACGTGCAATCCTTAACGAACTGGTTGTGCTTGTTTCGCCTTATGCCCCGCATATTGCCGAAGAACTATGGCAACTGCTCGGGAATAAAGGTTATGTGTGCAATGCCGTTTTTCCTGAATACAAACCTGAATTTACTGTCGATAATACCTTTGCCTACCCGGTTTCATTTAATGGGAAAATGAGGTTTACACTCGAACTTCCGGTTGATATGCCGGTTCTGGAAATTGAAAAAGCCGTACTCGCGGCTTCGGAAGCGCAGAAATGGCTTGGCGGGTTGCCTCCTAAAAAGGTGATTATTGTACCACGGAAGATTGTGAATGTGGTGGTGTAAAGCGAGGGACGGGGGACGAGGGACGAAATTGGGACATGGGGACAGGTCTTCCTCCATATGCCTTCCACCTTCTATTTTCAAACATCTACCATCCTGTAGCGAGAGGCGCTACGTGCTAAAACTTGGTTTTCGTTTCACTTCAACTTCCGCTTCGCTTCGGCATCCCACTTCAGTCTTGATTTTCCACAACTCCCAGCCTGACGGGTTTTTCCGATATTCTGCGGATCAATCCGCGTGCCATTAAGTCGAGCAGTACGGTTTCCATATACCACGAAATATTGCCGTCGAACTTACCGGTCAACAGCTCATTCGACAGTTTTGTCAATTCCCTGTGGCCCAGTTCCGGCTGTGATTTAAAGATTTCCAGTATGCAATCACGCATCGTATCGTATTTGCCCCGGAGGATATTTTTCCCCTTTTTACCATCGGGATGCAGGGTCAGGATTTTGTCTTCGGCAGGCATAATAGGAATGGGATGTTATGGAGACAAGGGGATGGGGCGAGGGGCGAAAGCTAATACGATAAGCCAAAAAGAAGCAAGGAGATTTGCACGAGCAGCCAGAAACCAGCAAAGCGCGCAGCTCATTGAGCCCCTTGACGCCGCAGTCATTTGAACCCTGAACGCCGCAGGCATCCGAACCCTGAAACTCTTACTTCAGAATTTCCCTGGAGATAACAATCTGCTGTATCTCCGACGTCCCTTCATAGATCTGCGTTAGCTTGGCCTCACGCATAAGGCGCTCAACATGGTATTCTTTCACATACCCGTACCCGCCGTGAATCTGTACGGCCTGGGTAGTGACTTCCATGGCAATTTCGGCTGCATAGTATTTGGCTAAGGAGCTGGCATATCCGTAGGGCTGGTGCTGATCTTTGAGCCAGGCTGCCTTGAGGCAGAGGTTGCGGGCGTTTTCAATTTTTACGGCCATATCAGCTAGCTTAAAGGCAATAGCCTGGTGGTTGGCAATAAAAGTGCCGAAAGCTTTACGTTCCTTGGCATACTGCACGGCACGTTCGAACGCTCCGCTGGCTATTCCCAATGCCTGCGATGCAATTCCTATCCGGCCGCCTTCGAGGGTTTTCATGGCGAAGGTAAACCCGAACCCATCGGCGCCTATGCGGTTCTCCTTGGGAACTTTTACATCGTTAAACATTACCGAATGGGTATCGCTGCTGCGCATTCCCATTTTATCTTCGTGCGGACCGACACTTATACCGGGAGCATGGCGGTCGACAATCAGGCAGTTGATGCCTTTGTGTTTCTTTTCAGGATCCGTTTGGGCAATAACCAGGTATGTACCGGCTGAATTTCCATTGGTGATCCAGTTTTTGGTGCCGTTAACCAGGTAATAGTCGCCCATATCCACTGCAGTGGTACGTTGTGAGGTAGCATCAGATCCAGCATCGGGTTCCGAGAGGAGGAAGGCCCCGATCTTTTCGCCCCTGGCCAGGGGTTTCAGGAATTTTTCTTTCTGCTCTTCGGAGGCAAATGCCTCAATACCATAACAAACCAGGGAGTTGTTTACACTCATAATCACACTGGCCGAGGAATCCACTTTCGATATTTCCTCCATTGCCAGCACATACGAAACTGTGTCCATTCCGCCTCCATCGTACTTCGGGTCAACCAGCATCCCCAGGAAGCCGAGTTCAGCCATGCGTTGTACATGTTTGGTAGGATAAATGGAACCTGCGTCGCGCTCAATTACATCGGTTAACAATTCCCGCTGTGCAAAATCGCGGGCGGCGTCGCGGATCATCAACTGCTCTTCGGTGAAATTAAAGTCCATCGGATGTAAAAATTATAGGTTGGTTTTGAATAAGTTTGATTTAACAAATATAGAAACATTACAATAACTACAATCGAT
Source organism: uncultured Bacteroidales bacterium (assembly GCA_903887815.1). Taxonomy (GTDB): domain Bacteria; phylum Bacteroidota; class Bacteroidia; order Bacteroidales; family UBA4417; genus UBA4417. The sequence goes on from CAISRK010000259.1 coordinate 16,417, forward strand.
ATAGCTAGATATTTTATTTTGTTTTTTAGTCCGTGTTTTTATAAAAAAAGCGTCTGCCTTTCGGGGACAGACGCTTTGTACATATCCGGTTCCGGAGGATGGAAACCGATGGGGTATTATTGAACAATTACTTTCAGAACATGTGTTTTCCTGCCGGTTTCAATTTTCATAAAATAGTTTCCTTTGGCAGCACCTGAAAGGTCGAAATTATAGGAGTTGGCCCCGTTGCAGAACTTCGTCAGTACTACCTGCCCCTTTGAATTCAGTATGGTAACTTTCATATCCATCATTTCGGATGAGGCGTTGCTGATAACAAACAGTCCGGTTGTCGGGTTAGGATAAACCTGGAGTGTATTTTCGGGATTTTCGTCAAGCGAAACAAAGGATGGCAGCTGTATAACTTTTACTGTTGCAGGTATGGTTCCTGTACCGTTAATAAGCAGGTTTGCCGTGCGGATAACAGGTGTAAGGTTCTGCTGGTAGGTTGCAGTAATTACCCCATTGCCGCTTCCTGAGGATGTAGGCAGGCACCAGCTTGCATCGCTACTGCAGGTCCAGGTGGTATTGGCCGCTACTGCAAATGCAGTTGATCCTGAAGGGTCGTTTACGGTTTGAACTGCCGGTGTAACATTTAAAGTTGCGGCGGGAGCTCCCTGCACAACAGTAACTATAGTAGAAAGTGGAACTATTCCCGAAGCAGAAATTGTGATACTGGCTGTACGACCTGCAGCAAAAGAGTTCTCACTAAACGTTGCTGTTACCGTGCCGTTTCCGTTGGCTGAGCCCGTAACCGTGCACCATGAGGCGTTGCTTGTTGCTGTCCAGTTGAGGTTCGAACTTACTGCAAAATTAGTTGTACCGGCAGCAACTCCAACGTTCTGAATATGCGGATCAACCGAGAGGAATGGCTCAGCGGCAGCCTGTGTAAGGGTAACAATTGTATTCTGAATTCCAGGAACTGATACAGCGAAGTACGAAATGCGGGGGTATAGTGTTGTGTTGGCCTGGTAGGTTGCGGCCATGGTTCCGGTACCGGTTCCTGAAGAGGTGACATCACTCCAGAATGTATTGCTGGTAGCAGACCATGCAGCATTGGTAGTAACCGTGTAATTGGCAACTCCTGAGGTAGCAGGTACATCAATGTTTTCCGGTGTTACGCTCAGGGAAGGCGGGGCCGCAGCCTGGGTTACTGTTACTACTACCGGTGTAAGGCCTGCAACAGTTATGGTAAGGTTTGCAACACGCGATGCTAATGCAGTGTTTTGCAGGTAAGTAGCCACTAAAGTTCCGTTGCCGGTTCCCGAAGGGGTAACGGTACACCAAGCTGCATTGCTTGCAACCGACCATGCCGAATTGGATGTTATGGCAAAGTTTGTGGTCCCTGCAGGCGCAGTTACATTCTGATTGGTTGGCGTTACTGATAAAGTAGGAGCTGATCCTGATTGGGTTACTGTAACAGCTACAGGAGTAAGTCCGGTTACTGTAACGGTAATTGTGGCAATTCGCGAAGTGAGCAAGGCATTGGCTGTATAGGTTGCCACTATTGTACCGTTACCTGTGCCCGAAGGAGTAACAGTACACCAGGGGGAATTACTCGTAACGGTCCAGGGAGAGTTGGAGGTTACTGTAAAGCTCGTATTACCTGCAACAGCGCTTACGTTCTGGTTGGCCGGTGTAACTACCAGGGTTGCAGCTCCTGCAGCCTGAGTAACTGCAACCACAACAGGCGTAAGTCCTATTACTGTTACAGTGATATTTGCAGTACGGCCGGTTAACAGAAGATTCTGTGTATAGGTGGCGGTAATTGTACCGTTGCCGCTGCCTGAAGGTGTAACCGTGCACCATGCAGCATCGCTCACAACCGACCAGTTTGAGTTTGAGGTAACTGTGAAACTGGTGTTCCCGGCAAGAGCAGTAACATTCTGATTCGGAGGTGTAACGGTAAGGGTAGGAGAAGCTCCACCCTGTGTAACTGTAACCACCACAGGACTGGCACCCGAAGCAGTTACTGTAATATTGGCAACCCTCGAAGCAGCACCGGTATTCTGGGTAAATGTGGCAGTAAGTGTGCCGTTACCTGTTCCCGAAGGGGTAACGGTACACCAGGCTGCATCGCTGGTTGATGCCCAAGCGGCAGCAGTAGTAACTGCAAAAGGAGTTGTTCCTGCTGGTGATGTAACGTTCTGATTAGGAGGTGTAACAGTGAGAGAAATCGGAGCAGACCCAGTAATAGAAACATCATCCACACAGATTCCCCGGCCATATTTGGCATTACCTTCAAAGTTGATATAATATTCAGAAGATGCATTTGGCAATACAATAGTTTCCAGTGTCCAGGCTGTAATACTTGTTGTATAAGTTGCTAACTGGATCCAGGCCCCGGTTGCGGATGTACGGTAATACACAGTTAGAACATCCTGATCAGGAGTCCATAATGTTTGTGTATGCCAGAACTTAAGTGTTGGGTTTCCTGTTAAGGTAAGGTTGATTGCAGGTGAGATTAAACGGGTTTTGTTATCTGCACTTGAAGCATCTTTCAGACAGGCATTGTAAGTCCCGCCATGAGCTGCTGTAGGATAACCGCTTCCGTTTCCGGTTATAAATGTCCAGTTAATGCCTGAACTGCTTACTTGCTCCTGCGACCAGCAACTAGGTATTGCTCCTCCATTCTCGAATCCTTCATTCCATGGGAATGTGCTAACTATGCCACATAAAGTGGTGAAGGTTAGATCGTCGCCATAATAGGTGCCATTCGCGTTTGTGGCATAAGCTCTTACATGATAGGTTGTATTTGCCGAAAGGCCGGTGATAGTACTTGTAAATACGCCTGTTCCGGCTCCGTCGGTAGTGTGGTTCCCACTGGCTACCGGGTTAATTGTGGTTGACCAGCAAACACCTCGCACTGTAACGGATGATCCTCCGTCGGTGATAACATTTCCACCCGAAGCAGCACCTGTGAGAGTAATACCGCTTACTGCAGATGTTGTTACAACAGCAGCTCCGGGAGTAAATGTGAGATCGTTGCCGTTTGAAGTTCCTTCGCTGTTTACGCCAACCAGCCTGTAATGATAGGTTACGCCGCCTGTAAGTGCGGTTAGAGGAGCCGATACTGCTATGTCGGATGTGCCGGCACCTGCTGCTACAGTAGCCGTATTTGATCCATAACTTGCTGTTGTTCCCCATTCAAAATGGTAATTGGTTGCATTCCCGTTCGGGTTTACCGTTCCGTTTATGGTTCCGCTTGTACCTGTAATGGCAGTGGCCGGAAGTGTTGTAACAATTGGCGTGTTCGCAAATTTAAATGAAGCAATTTTTGTTGCCCATGGCCAGGTTCCGCCAAAAGTACCTACATATTCCTGTGTTGTCCAGAAAGTCTGGTTATCGGTTGGGTCAATATTCACCGCTGTGTAGTCGCCCCAACGTGTGGCGCCGGTCATTGCCAGGGTTCCTGTCTGGATGATTCCTTCGGGAATGGTTAGCTGGTTTAAAGCATCGGCTGATTTACGGCCCGTAAAATAAATCGAAGGGAACATTGTACTGCTCGAAACGGAATAGGCCAATCCGATATCGCCTACCGAGTTCATAGCAATACTTCCCATCCAGCGTGATTTACCATCACCTGGATTATACGTTGATTGCTGGTAAATCGAAAAGGTTGATCCTACCTTACGGTATTCGTACCACCTGATGGCTGCAACGCCGCTTACCGATACACTTCGGCAGGTAAGAAATGTTTCGTAACTTCCAAAATTCCTGTATTGATTGCGGAACATAAGCCTGTCGCCTAATCCGTCAAGTTTGTTGGTGGTTCCCGACTGGGAAACAGCTGATGAGTTTGCCAGTTCGGTATATGCTGCAACTGTTAGTTTGGTAGTATAAGTAAATGTTGAGTTGGCTGGTGTTGTCCAGTCGGCATGCAAAGCCCATATCCGGAGTTCGGAAGTTGCTTGGTCGTCATAAACAAAATAATTAGGGGTTCCTGCAGGAGGTAATGTGCCATCACAGTCTGATGGAAGCATTGAGTAACAATTACTTCCAGCTGCTGAACCTGTACCACCCAGGGTTTCCGTCTTAAAGTATACCATACGGGCTGCGGGATCGCCGATGAGCATTTTGCTTCTTTCCATAACACATGCCCCGGCACCTACGTAACTACCGCTTGTATTGGTATTAAAACGGTTGATAGCCATATAATATCCGTCACCCCACACTCCAAGTTTTGGATAATCAGGCATATAGTCGAACTGGAATGCATAGCGGTAATAGGCCCCTGTAGGATCAGGAGTTGCTGATACCGCTACCAGCTGGTATTCGGTGAAAGGTGTTCCTGTACAGTCAATTGCAAACTGGCTGATTATCCATCGGTCAGCATTTTCATCATAAAGAACAATCGCATCACCATCGTTATGTCCGTTCCAATTTCCTGAAAAACCAGACCAGATAGTAGAAGTTGTGACCGGCCCATAGACGGATGTACCTGTTTTGGTAAACATTTGTAACATACAATTAACAGCCTGTACATAATGATTCGGCCCAACATCGCCGGCAGGATCTGGAGGCGTAACACGGCCGCCTGTATTGTTGCCGTTATTTAAACCGTTAAAGTTAGCGAGAGGTACTGTAGCTGTTGCCCTGCTGTTGTTAAAATATTCGGTTTGTAAAGCCTCGTCAGCACGCATGATCTGCGATGCATCCCTGAATTTGTTCGGGATTTCGTGCTCGGTTTCATTTTCTTTTTTAGTCCACTTTTTCCAAAACGCATCCTTTACAGGTTTCATGTCGCGCAAAGGGATCGATAAATCCGAGCGAATTGCCGTTCTGATTTCAACAGTCTGAGCAGCTATATTTAATGGCCACTGAAGGACCACACATAGCAGCAGCCCGATAATAAGAGTAAATTTATTCATCAGCATTAATTTAAAGTTTCGGTTTGTGTGTGGATCTGATATTTGAGGAAGTGATATCTAAAAATCAATATCAGCTTTTGCAGGGGGTAAAGATAGAAATTATTTTTAATTAATCTCCAAATTCATTCAGTCTAGTATACAGTTATCTATTTGTACCCTTACTTTCTGAATGCAGGAGCACTTGAGATAAGATTTTTTACTTTCTTATTTCCTGATTATTTGCCGTTTTTTGTTCACCCGGGGTCATTCAAAACGCACAGCGATTTCTGATCAGTAGATGCGAAAATTCAAGTAAGGAAGGAATTCGTTCCAGGTTAAATAAAAAATGCTCACCCCGGAGAGCAAGCATTTTTTAACGCTGAAGTTTTGTCCTGAAAAAACAGCAACTGTTTATTGAACCACAATCTTCATTACATGAGTTTTCTCACCGGAGTCAATTCTTACGTAATAGCTTCCGCTGGCTGCCTGCGACAGATCGATGGTATAGCTGCTTGAACCTTTAAACTGCTTCTTGAGGATTGCTTTCCCTTTCGAATCAATGATGGTTACATTCATATCAACCATTTTGGATGATGCGCTGCTTATAACAAAAAGGCCTGTTGTCGGGTTGGGATAGAGATGGATATCATTATCAGGCAGTTCATTCAACGAAACAAACGATGGTAACTGTATCAACTGAACGGTAACGGGAGTTGTTCCTGTGCCGCTCACCTGGATATTTGCAGTACGCATTACCATAGATAGGTTCTGCTGGTAGTTTGCTGTTATTGGCCCTATTCCTGTTCCGGAAGGTGTAACCTGGCACCAGCTTGCACTGCTTGTACAGGTCCAGTTGGTATTTGATGAAATATTAAATGTTGAGGTTCCTGCCGGGTCAGTTACAGTTCGGGTAGCAGGTGTTACGGTCAGGAACGCTGCGGGCGCTGCCTGGGTAACCGTCACTACAACCGGAGGTATCCCGGTTGCAATAATTGTTACATTGGCTGTGCGGGTGGCCGCAAAGGTATTTTCGGTAAACGTTGCAACAATAGTTCCATTGTTACTGCCCGAAGGAGTAACCGTGCACCACGAAGAATTACTGGTAACTGTCCATGGCAGGTTGGAACTTACAGTGAAATTGGTAGTACCTGCAGCATAACCCACATTCTGGTTATGAGGATCGACTGTGAGAAACGGGGTGCCCCCGGCCTGTGTAAGTGTTACAATAACATTTGGGAGTCCCGGCACAGTAACAGCCAGGTAGGTAACCCTCTGATCAAGGGTAGGATTGGCTTCGTAAGTAGCAGCCATGATCCCGTTACCCGTTCCCGATGGGGTATTATTACACCAGAATGAATTACTGGTTGCAGTCCAAGGGGAATTGGTTGTAATTGTGTAATTAGCAACTCCGGCAGTTGCAGGAACATCAATATTAGGTGGTGTTACTATTAAGGTTGGAGGTGCTGAAGCCTGGGTTACAGTTACCACAACCGGCGATACGCCAGCAACAGTAACAGTAATGTTTGCTATACGAGAGGATAAGGTTGTATTTTGCAGGTAAGCGGCTGCAATAGTACCGTCACCTGTTCCCGATGGGGTAACTGTGCACCAGGCAGAATTGCTCACTGCCGACCAGGCTGAATTGGATGTAACTGTAAAACTGGTATTACCAGCCGGTGCGGTTACATTTTGATTGGCCGGGGTTACCGATAATGTAGGGGCAATACCGGATTGAGTCACTGTTACAACAACAGGGGTAAGACCGGTAACAGTAGCCGTAACAGTTGCCATGCGGGAAGTAAATAAGGCATTAGCTGTATAAGTGGCAACAATTGTACCGTTACCGGTACCCGAAGGAGTAACGGTGCACCATGCTGCATTGCTCGAAACCGTCCAGGGAGAGTTGGAGGTTACCGTGAAATTGGTATTTCCTGCCGGAGCACTCACATTCTGGTTTGGAGGAGTAACACTTAAAGTTGCAGGTCCGGCTGCCTGTGTTACGGTTACAACAACCGGGGTAAGGCCGATAACAGTTACAGTAATATTTGCTGTACGGCCTGTTAATGGAATATTCTGCGTATAAGTGGCTGTAATTGTTCCGTTGCCAATTCCCGACGGTGTAACGATGCACCATGCAGCATCACTTACAACCGACCAGTTCGAATTTGAAGTAACCGTAAAGCTGGTGTTACCAGCGGGTGCAGTTACATTTTGATTCGGCGGGGTAACGGTGAGAGTTGGTGCAGCCCCTCCCTGTGTTACTGTAACCACAACAGGATTTGCCCCTGAAGCGTTGACAGTAATATTGGCAACTCTTGAGGATGCACCGGCGTTTTGGGTATAGGTTGCTGTTAGTGTTCCGTTACCCGTTCCCGAAGGTGTAACTGTACACCAGGCTTGGTTACTCGAGGCTGTCCAGGCTGCAGTTGTGGTTACCGCAAAAGGTGTTGTTCCAGCCGGAGCTGTAACATTTTGGTTGGCAGGGGTTACGGTAAGTGAAACAGCTCCTGTTCCGGTTACAAGTATATCATCAATGCCCCAGTACCAGCCCCAGCTGCCGGTATAATTCCATTTAAATTTAACAGCTGCCTGGCCTGCAACAGCCGGTATTGATTGGTTGAAGGCTTCCGGGTTGGTTGCTGAGGTGGTTGTAAATGTTTGAATTATCGTCCAGGTTGAACCATTATTAATGCTGTATGATAGTGTACCCGATGAGCCGGCAATGGATTTAAAGTAGTGGTTAAACTGCAAGTTAACTGCTGTATATCCGCTCATATCAATAGTCGGGGTAACAAGATCAGCATTCTGCGAGTTGCCGCTGCCATATGTATCGCTATCGAGATAGGCATAGTTGCCGGTTAATGCAGGGTTAGGTGATTGCCCGGTGATAGTACCAAACTGCCAGATCTGACCGTTAGCCTGGTTATCGACCTGGGTCCAGCAGGTTGGAATGGTAGTTCCGGAAAAGGATTCGCTAAACGGTAAGCCATAGATTCCGCATAAAGTAGTGAACAGAACGTCAGCTCCGTAGAATGTCCCGTTCGCGTTGGTTGCATAAGCCCTTACGTGATAGGTTGTGCTTGAAGAAAGACCAGCTATAACACTGGTAAATGTACCTGTACCTGCACCGTCGGTTGTATGATTTCCTGTTACAACCGGGTTGACTGCGGTTGACCAGCAGACTCCGCGGGCTGTAACTGCCGAACCGCCGTCGGAGGTTACATTTCCACCTGAATTAGCCCCGGTAAGAGAAATGCCCGTAACAGCGGCAGTAGATACAACGGCTCCTCCAGGTGTAAATGTCATATCGTTACCGTTGGTTGTTCCATCACTATTTGTTGCGACTACCCTGAAATGATATGTAATTCCTGAAGTTAAACTCGTAATGGGTAAATTTACAGCAATAGCTGAATTGCCATTTCCTACAGCTACAGCTGTTGATGAATTGGTGTAGGATATAGATGTTCCCCACTGGAAATAATAACTTGTTGCCAGCGTATTCGGGTTAACCGAACCATTTAGAGTTGCCGTTGTACCGGTTACTGCTGTAGCAGCCAAAGTAATAGCCATAGGCGAATTGCCGATTTTAAAGGAAGCAATTTTCGTCTTCCTTGTTCCCCCTGTTCCGAGGTATTCGCTTGTAAACCAGAAAGTTTCATTATCGGTCGGGTCAACTGACATAAGCGAATAATCACCCCAGCGGTTGTATCCCGTCTGGACATTTGCACCTGTCTGAATAACCTCTTCAGGCACATCCAATGTTCCGGTACCTGCAAGATAAGCACCTGCGGTCTGCCCGGTATACCTGATGCTGGGATACATGGTCGTACTGGAAATCGAATATCCAAGACCGATTTTATTGTTTGCATTCAGCATGATGCTCCCCATCCAGCGTGAATGTATATCAGGTGCATAGGTCCCGGTTTGGCGCACCGTCCATGTTCCGCCTGATTTACGCAGTTCGTACCAACGAATGCCGGCATGGTCGGTAGCATCAACGTCGACTGTATGACAGCACACAATTGTTTGATACGATCCGAAATTGCGGTATTGCGGTACATTCATAATTACCTGTGGAATGGCATCGAGCCTCTGGGTTGTACCCTGCTGGGGTATATTGTTCCAGGTTGTTCCGAAATTGCTGTCGAACGCAGTTACCGTAATCTGCTGAGTCCGGTTAAATGTTGATGAAGCTGTATTTGACCAGTTTACGGCCAGTTCATAAAGCCATAATTGGTCGGTGCCGCCGTTAAAGGCATCGTCGCTCATCGAAATAAACATACCCGGTGTACCTGCCGGAGCTGCTACTCCATCATTATCGAGTGGCGGAACGCAATTGAATCCATCACTGGTTGAGGGCCTCCAGGGGTTGTCAAACCCTACCATCTTGGGAGCTGCTCCCCCGGTTAGCATCTGACCGCGCTCGAAAACATAGATGTCGGTCATCGAACTGCCTGTTGTGTTTGTACCCATATAGTATCCATCCTGCCAGATCCCGATTTTTTCGTAATCAGGAGTATCAGCCACATCAAATGAATATTGATACCAGCTGCCTGTAGGGTCGTTGGTTACGGATACAGCAATCAGCATAAGGTCGTTCGATCCGCAGAGTGAGAATTCAACGGCAACCCAGCGGTCGGCCATTTCATCATATTGGATTAACGGGTCACCGTCGTTACAGTTCGACCCAGGAACACTTCCAAAAAGCAGGTTCATATTTGTGGGACCTGCCAGCAAAGTGCCTGCTTTGCTGTATATGGCATAGGTTGTATTAACCGTTTGCATGTAATGATTTGGACCGGCAGTACCATTACAATCAGGTGGGTAGTAGGGTGACGTTTGGGCATCAAAATTTACGATCGGGGCTTTACCGGTACCTGTAGTTCCCATTGTTTTCTGCCAGGCTGCATCAGGGCCTTTTGGGAAAGCGGTTGCGGCAAAAGGATATTCCCTGTTCCTTAATTTTTTATTAAAAACCTTCGAGTCGGCTTTTTCTTTCAAAGCCTTGATTTCATTCTCAGTAAGAGGTGGAATGTCGCGTAAAGGCTTCGAAATGCCTATAAATGTTCCTTGTCCGATAACCGACGGGTGAACCGGTGCATGGTCTTGTGCCTGCAATGGAATGGCAAATACACCAAAGAGTGCAGCAATTAATACTGATCGTAAGTTCATGGGTTTTTTATTGATGGTTGTTTGTTGTTGGAAACTTAATGTTGTGGAGCAATCCGTTTTCGGGAAAACAAAAGCAAATATAAAATAAAAATATCAGAAAAATCTTAAAACCAGGTTTTAAATGTATCGACCCTGGCAATTCATCTCAAGCATATGAATCCTAAATCCAGCCCCTCAGTTTATAGTAACCCAATGCAAAATACTCGCGGATTACAATTACTTCGTAGCGCAGGTGATTCCAGAACTGGTATCGCATCTGCAGGTTTTTCCCGATAGGGGGAGCCAGTTTGTTGCCTTTAAGGGCACTATCAGCAAATGTGAGGTCAGCAAGCAGGGAATTATCAAAGGTCGGCAGGCCGCTAATATCAGTAAATCCACATTTTCGGAAAGCCAGTATTGCTCTCCTCATTTGATCAGGCGAAGTTATTAGAGTAACAGGCTGATTGAGTTGCGTTGGAATTTTTTGTGCCATTTTAAGAGCTTGTTCACGCGTATTGCGGCCTTCATTTTCGAAGGCTATAGCTTGTTTGTTAACGCCCCGCAAAACCAGTTCCGATGCAAACCGGATCGGGTCGCTGGCACTGTCGGACAGGTTACCGGGAATAACTATGATTACTTTTGCTGTGGGATTTGCAATAGCTAATTTCGATGTGTAATAGGAACGAAGCAAACCGTCAGCGCTTGGCATACCCATACCACTTAACAATACAATAGTCACAGGTGGCCGGGTGATCTTGCTGTTGCCTGTGCCCAGCGAGTAATATGCCCAGAACGGAAGTGTGGTCAGAGCCAGTAAACATAGAGCTATAAAAACGCTGCCGGCAGTTATAAGCAGTATTCTTAAAATTTTAGCAATCCTGTTTTTGCGTTTTCTCATTGCAATGTCAAAAGAAATTGATCAATGTAGTATTGCTACCGGTGGCAATTTAAGTGAAGACGAGGCCGATTTTTACCCTAATCCGCAGTGTGGAAAATGCCCGGTGAATTTATCTTTTCAACAGGAATAGCGGCGATTCGACTACATTACTCGAATTAAGCGCCCTGTCTTTTATATAAATTTCAAATGCAACTGTGTCGCTTTTAAGCAGTGGCCTTGCAAAATAGAGTTCGAGGTACATGGTAATATTTCCTTTAATATTTTTATTCCGGCCGGCAGGAGTAAGTATCGGAATACGGGAATTAAAAGTAATAGTGCTATCAACCGGTTTTACTTCGACCAGCTGTTTATTCACTACCTGCATGAATTTCAGGTAAAAATTATATTTGCGGGGTTCAATTGTATCCCACGAGTACAAACCTATATCGCCATCTCCATCCGTATAGGTAATAGTTACAGCGCCGAGTGAATCCTTCCCGTTGATGTCTTTTGCCGTGGCAAAGCTTCCGAATTCAATCCGGGGAATAATAGGGTATTGATCTTCTTTAATGCATCCTGCCAGTCCTGTAAAGAACAAAACCACCAAAAAAAAGCTTATCTTTGTGTATCGATTCATTGGCAAAAAAAAGAGTCCTAAAATTACACATTTTCCGCTATGGATTTCACAGCATTTAAACATAGTATATTTAACATCCAAAGCCCTTTTGAATTTAACGAAATAGCTCTCAGTTTATTTCGTTACCAATACAAAAACAATATCATTTATAACCGTTTTGTTGATGCCCTGGGAATAAATGAAAGTACTATTTATCATCCGGAGCAGATCCCGTTTCTACCGGTGAGTTTTTTTAAGACGCACCGGGTTGTAACCGGTGATTTTCCGGAACAACTGGTATTCGAGAGCAGCGGGACCACCGGGGCCGAAACAAGTAAGCATTTCATTGTTGATGCCGACCTTTACCAGAGGAGTTTTATATCGGGGTTTGAACTCTTTTACGGCGATTTATCGAAATATGCAGTTTTCGCTTTGCTGCCTTCGTACCTCGAACGTCAGAATTCCTCGTTGGTATATATGGTCGAAAGAATTATGCAGAAATCGAACCGCCAGTTGGGTGGTTTTTACCTGAATGAACTCGACGAACTGAAAAACAGCTTGCTTGAGGCCCGTGATCAGGGTTTGAAAATTATACTTTTTGGAGTAACTTTCGCCTTGCTCGATATGGCCGAATCCTTTCCGGTTTCAATTCCTGATGCGGTAATTATCGAAACAGGAGGTATGAAAGGACGGCGCAGGGAACTTACCCGTATGGAACTTCACGAAACCTTCTGCAAAGCATTCGGAGTGGAAAAAGTACATTCGGAGTATGGAATGACTGAATTATTGTCGCAGGCATGGTCGAAAGGAGACGGCGTTTTCCGCTGTCCCCCCTGGATGAAAATATTGATTGCTGATACCAACGATCCGCTTACTGTGCTCGAAGAGGGCAGGAGCGGAGGAATAAATATAATTGACCTCGCAAATGTACATTCCTGTGCATTTATCGCCACACAGGATTTGGGCCGCACGTTCAACGATGGCACCTTCGAAGTACTGGGCCGTTTCGACAACAGCGATATAAGGGGATGTAGCCTGCTGGCAATATAATTTGTATTTTACTGATTTACATGACAATCAACTCATTGATTTTTAAGAGTCAGATTGTTTCACATAAGCATTTCAATTGGTCTGATAATCACTTCAGCTTCATTACGCGGCGAATTCACCAGTTTCGACACCGGGTAAGCATCCATCAGGTCAGGCGGGTATGCGGTCAGCAGTTCCATGATTTCATGGCTGTCCTTGCTTTCGAGCCATTTCCGTTCGTTTTCAGGTTTCAGGATTACAGGCATACGGCTATGAATGGGTTTCATAAAACTATTTGCTTCGGTTGTAATGATATTAAATGATTCAACCAGTTCACCTTCGGGCGATTTCCAGCGTTCCCACAGACCGGCCATACTGAAAACGGGGTTGTTCTTTACAAAAATCCGGTAAGGCTGCTTCAACTCATCCTGTTTCCATTCGTAAAATCCATCCGATGGTACCAGGCAGCGTTTGCTGTAAAGCGGCACGCGGAACGAAGGTTTTTCAGTAATGGTTTCGGCCCGGGCATTTATCATTTTATTCCCAATCGAAATATCCATTGCCCAGGGCGGAATCAATCCCCAGCGATAAAAACTCAGCCGGTGAGGGTTTTCACCGGTAATAACGGCAAGCAATTGGGTTGGGGCGCCATTATACCGCGGAACATAAGGCGCATCGCCACCTTCGAGTTCGAACCTCAGGTTCAGTTCTGCTTCTGTGACTGTGAGTGAAAAACGGCCGCACATTTTTTGAGGGGTTGGGGGTTAGGGGTTGGGGGTTGGAAAGGAATGTCGGATGTCAAATGTCAAATGTGGGATGTTGGATGTCGGATCAATCCCGTCAATCTCTTTAACCGATCTTACAGTGGAGGAGAGCTCAACGAAGTGAATCCCTTCAAAACCAACTTATATTTCCCCCGTTCCCCTTGTCCTAATCAATCCTACTCGTAAAAGTAAAAATAAATGGTTTAATTATAAAACCTGGTTCAAAAAACAATCAACCGGATTACAGTTAAGTTTTTGTATTTTTATGCCTTAATTAGCGTCACATGAAAAAGTTTGCAATTATCCTGGCCGGTTGCGGCGTTTACGACGGTGCCGAAATTCACGAAGCAGTATTGACCCTGTATGCCGTTATGAAGAACGGGGCCGAATACCGGCTTTTTGCACCCGATATTAACCAGCACCATGTAGTCAATCACATAACAGGTGCCGAAATGCCCGAAACCCGCAATGTGCTTATCGAAAGTGCACGCATTGCCCGGGGCAAAATACAACCGCTGACTGAACTCGATATGCGTGTTTTTGATGCCCTGCTGTTACCGGGTGGCTTCGGCGCAGCTAAAAATCTTTGCTCATTTGCTTTTAAAGGTGCCGACTGCGATGTTCATCCGCAGGTTACCAGGGTGGTGCGCGATGCAGTTAGCCTGCGCAAACCTGTTGGCGCTTTGTGTATTTCGCCGGTAATTTTAGCCAAAGTACTTGGCGATGTCGAAATCACTATAGGCAGTGATGCCGGTACCGCCGCAGCAGTTGAAAAACTGGGTGCGAAACATATAGTTGCCGGCCATGGGCAAGTAGTAACCGACCGCAAACACAAAGTCTTTACAACTCCCTGTTATATGCTCGATGCCAATATATTGCAGATTGCCGAAGGCGCTGACAATATTGTAAAGGCAATGCTTAAAGAGATGTGATCAGCCTCACCCTGCCCTCTCCTGAAGGAGAGGGTGTTGGACAAGTTTTTTGAGATAAAAAGAGTTTATTAATTCAAGAATGGCAGTATGCTATTTCTGAAGGTTTTGCTTTGGACTTTAAAATCCGAAATCCTGATATTATTAACCATTGATCGCCCTTCTCCTCAAGGAGAAGGGAAGGGGATGAGGTCAACAAGTGTGCAATTATAAAATACCGCTCCATTTAGCTTTCACCATCTCCATCACCAATCCGTGATCGAAAGCAAGCGGAGGTAATTCGTCAAGTGCAAACCATGCGGCTTTAGCTGCATCGTCGCCTGCAAGAGGATTCATGATTGTTTCATCTGCAAATCCTGAAAATACGGTTGTTATTGTGCGATGGCGCGGATCGCGGTTCACTGCACTGAATGTGTGGAACTGCTCAAGGCTGACCCCGCTTATTCCCGTTTCTTCCTGAAGTTCCCGCAGGGCAGCCTCTTCAAGCGTTTCATCCATATTCAGAAAACCACCCGGCAAGGCCCACATGCCTTCGAAAGGGGGATGTTTGCGTTCGATCAGCAGTACCGATTGTTTATTGTCGTATTGTTTAAGAACAACAATATCAGCCGTAACAGCCGGTCTCGGGTAATCGTAGCAATATTTCATATTAGGTCAGATGTCAAAGGTATAATGTCAACGGGAAGGACAAGGATTAAAAAATGTTTGAAAGGCAAAGGCATTACTAAATCAGGGATCCTTTCACCTGCCCCCTTTGCCTTTTGCCTAATTCATCATCTTCATCTCCGTTTCCTGAAAACTCAACAACCTCTCCTCCTCCCGATCCCGCAACAACCATCACAATTTCTCCTTTTGGTGGATGTGCTTTATACCACTGGGCAAGCTCAGTTAATGTTCCGCGCCGGTTCTCTTCGTAAATCTTTGTGAGTTCGCGTGAGACGCATGCCTGCCTGTCGGCGCCCAGGTATTCGGCAAGTTGCTCGAGGCTTTTTACCAGGCGAAAGGGCGATTCGTAAAGTATAAAAGTATACGGTTGCCTGGCGAGTTCCTTCAGCCTGGTTTGGCGGCCTTTTTTATGTGGTAAAAATCCTTCGAACAGGAAACGGTCGCAAGGGAGACCTGAATTTACAAGAGCAGGCACAAAAGCTGTAGGTCCGGGAAGGCATTCCACAACAACCCCGGCCTGTATACATGCACGGGCAAGCAGGAAACCGGGATCGGAAATACCGGGTGTGCCGGCATCCGAAATAAGCGCCATGGTGGTTCCTTCCTTAATCTGCCTTACCAGGTTTTCGGCGGTTTTATGCTCGTTAAACTGGTGGTGCGCCAGTACTTTCTTGTCAATTTCGTAATGCCTCAGCAATTTCGACGAGGTTCGCGTATCCTCAGCCAGTATGATATCCACTTCCTTCAATATTCGCAATGCCCGCAGGGTTATGTCCTCGAGGTTGCCGATAGGAGTGGGGATGAGGTAGAGTTTCATGGGCCAGGGATTGGGGATTAGGGATTCGGATTTAGGGGATTGATGCGATTGATGCGATTGATAGGATTGACACGATTGAGGGAAACATGTAGTTTGATTCAGGTTTTTAGTATTTTTCCTGTCATTTCAAAGCGTCCCCAAACTCCGGAACACTGAAACATTGATCCCGATAGCTAACGGGACTGGGACACTGAAACACAGAAACTCTGAACCAAATCAATCCCTTCTATCTCCTCAATCTTAAATAAACCTTCTCTTGATAAAATCCTTCATTCTTGCAACGGTTTCCTGTTTCTGGTTCCAGGCCGAAGTATGGTATTTCTGGAAAATCCAGTTGGCTTCGTCGATGTTCACGGCTTTGTTGATCCGGGTTATGGCTTCCATGTATTGCCCTGTATTGTTGTCGAACAGTTCGCTCACAAAAGTAAACCTGTCATTAATCCCTATACCTGCCGACAAATCGGTTATCGGCTGAAATACAACTCTGGAGGCTGCTGATTCGTTTGCAGGTGCATGGGCCATGGTTTCGCTCAGCGATTTATTGCCCTGGTTAAACCTGTCGGCCAGCATAGTGGGAGTATGGTCAGGGTGAATTTCTGTTGCCGGTTTTACTGCCTCAGGTTGATAGGTATGCTGGCGTGTTATAACTTCCGGCTCATCAGCAGGCTGTTTTTCGGGAATTGAAGCCGGTACGGGTTCTGCCTGGTATTTAACTTCAGGTTCAACTTCCCTTACATAAGTTTGTGGGGCGGTATAAATTACTTCAGGTTCAGGTTTCGGTTCAGGTTGAGACTCAGCTTGTGGCTGCGAAGCCTGCGGTTCTGGTTGCAGCTGGTGTTGGGCCTGAGGTTGAGTATATGTTTGAGTCAGCGGAGCCTCTGGTTCGGGTTTCGAAACTGCAACTGTTGCAGGAGCTGGTGCTGATGCAGGCTGTACTTCAGCTGCGGCAGG
>CAISRK010000260.1 GCA_903887815.1 uncultured Bacteroidales bacterium
ATTGCTGCTGGTAGGCATAATACCAGCATTTTTCGTCGGAAGTATTATCGATTACCAAAGTACGGTTTACAGGAATTCCTGTTTTATGTGCTTCGGCGAAAGCCGAATACAGATAAGGCATAAGCCTGTAACGGAGCGAGATATAATTGCGTGAAATATTTTCAACACTTTCGCCGTATGTCCAGGGTTCCGACGAGTTCTCGTTGCTGGCTTTGTGTACCCTGTAAAAAGGGGTAAATGCAGCAATCGACATCCAACGTGCAAAGAGGTTTGGGGTTGTTGTGCCCATAAATCCACCAACATCAGCTCCTGAAAAAGCCATACCTGTTAAACCCAGCGAATTAATAAGCCTGCACGCTAACATCATGTGGGCATCGCTGGCAAAATTATCGCCTGTCCATATCGCGGTGTAGCGCTGCGCCCCGGCATAGGAAGCCCTGGTAAGGGTAAGCGGCCTGCGGCCATTCATCTGGCTCCGGGTGCCTTCGTAAGTGCTGCGCGACATCAGCATACCATAGGCATTTTTAGCCTGTTTGTAGCTGGCAAACCGCCCGTCCCAGTCGAGCTGAACGATCGAAGGAGTAAAACCACCGCCCCAGGAGGCAATTTCATTCATGTCGGTCCAGAATCCTTCAACTCCATCTTTTATCATGGGCCCAAAATTATCGCCCCACCATTTTCGCACAACCGGCTTTGTGAAATCGGGAAAATGACACCATCCCGGCCATACCTGGGCGCAATAATCTTTTCCGTCAGGATATTTAATAAAATAATTCAGGTTCACACCTTCTTCATAAGCTTTGTATCCTTTTTCAACCTTGATCCCCGGATCGATAATAACTGTTGTATGAACATTCATATCTTTCAGTTTCCCCAGCATATCAGCAGGTTTTGAGAAACGTAACGGATTCCAGGTGAATACTTTATATGCATCCATATAATGAATATCGAGATACATTACATCGAGCGGAATTTTCTTCTCACGGAAGGTTTGGGCTACATTAAGAACTTCTGTGTCGGGGAAATAGCTCCAGCGGCATTGCTGGAATCCCAGCGCCCAAATAGGCGGGATATTGATATGCCCGGTTAGGTTGGTATAATGGGTAAGAATTTGCCTTATCGTGCTGCTGTATATGAAATAGTAATTCATTTCGCCCCCGTCGGCACCAAATGATGAATACCTGTCGTTGGAAGCACCGAAATTGAAAGTGCTCCTGTATGTGTTGTCGAAGAATATTCCATAATTCAATCCATGATGGATTCCGATATAAAACGGGAAAGTCGAATATAAGTCATCGTCATCGACCTGGTAGGATGGGTTATCGGTATTCCAGTTTACATGGGCTTCGCCGCGGCGGTCGAGGTTGCCGGTTTTTTCGCCCAGGCCGATAAATTTTTCGCCTTCCTGTAGTTTTTTATAGGTTGTTACTTCATTTTCAACCCAGTTTGTGCCAAAGGTATCATCCTGGTTGATTACGTGGTTGTCGGTTGAAAGGAAATTAAACCTCACCGGTGCAGTTGAAATCTCGAGCCGCAGCGAATCGGTTGTCAGGGTCACAAGGCCTTCGCTCTCAAGTATTTTGAAGTTCACTTTTTCGGGTTTGCCGATCACAGCGTAAGAAAAATCCGGTTCAAATTCGTTTTTTACAATACGGATCCTAACAATACCGGCATTGAAAACAGTTATTTCTGCTTTACCAAAGGTGGTTTCAATTGTAAGGCCTGTTTCGGTCTTTTTCATCTTTTTCAGGTTGCCGAGGCTGCCCGATGTTAGTTGTTGGCTGTAAGAAGCTATTGAGAATACAATCAGGCTGAAAAGAATGGCGATGTGTTTCATGATATCCCTGTTTTATGCTGTAAAATTAGATATTTATCGGGGATTTGCAAAGATGCCGTATAAGTGTTCCTGGGAACTGGTTGCTGGCAACTGGCGACTGGTTTCTGGCGACTGGTTGCTGGTGACTAGGTAGCCAAGACCCTTGAACCCTTGAACCATTGAACCCCTGAACACTTGAACCTATCAACCCTATTATCCATTGTCCATTATGCATTATGCATTATTCATTGTCCATTTTCAATTTTCAATTGTCAATTGTCCATCAACCCATCAACCCTTTGCACCCAAACCAACCTCCAACTCCAAATCAATTTCTATATTTGCAAACCAAACCTCCTGCGAATGCTCGATCTCTTGTATGCCCTGTTTTTCTCGACCTGTATATTTTTTACTTTCAAGTATTTTGAGAAATTCGGCATCAACATTTTACCGGCAGTGGCAACAAATTACATACTGGCTGCTGCACTGGGATATTTCAGCTGCAGGGAAACCACGACGATCGAATTCATGGTTCGGCAACCCTGGATGTTGATGGCTGTATTTGCTGGTATTACGTTTATTTTAACCTTTGTTGTTTTTGCAGTGTCGACCCAGCGAGTTGGGGTAGCCATGACGGTAGTTTCGGGGAAAATGTCAATCGTACTTTCTGTTGCCGTGGGTATTTTACTTATAAGGGAGCCCCTGGGATTGATGAAGATTGCAGGAATCATAGCCGCCCTGGTCGCATTTTACCTGGCTAACAAGGGCAGGGGAGAAGCTGCTGTTGAGAAAAAGTACCTGTACCTGCCTCTCCTGATTTTTCTTAGTACGGGCGGTAACGACAGCCTGATGAAACTTTCGGGCGTGTATTACCCAGAACGCAATGATATTCAGTTTCTTACGGTAACATTTTTTGTTGCTTTCGTAATCGCCTGTATCCTCATACTCCTGCAGTTAAGTCTGAAACCTGTAAAAATAAGCTGGAAGGATATTGCAGCCGGTTTAATGTTGGGTGTATTTAACTGGTACTCGACTTATTTTTTTATAAAGGGATTGTTTATTCTCCCCATTTCTCTTTTTGTACCCGTATTTAACGCGGCACTGGTTTTCATTGCAGCTATTGCCGGTTATTTTTTCTTTAACGAAAATCTTTCGGTGGTTAACCGGATCGGGATTGGACTGGCGCTGCTGGCTATCGGCGTAATTGCCTTTTCGTAGTTTTATTACTGAAGGGTTTTCCTGAGCTGGGTCAACCCGAATTTTCCGGCAATAATACTGTCGAGCAGTGTTGTCGGCAAACAGCGTTTCATCAGGGAATAGAGTGTGGAAGATTTACCGATGCGGATAATGGGTTTCGGATTCTTTTTCAGCAAATGCTTTAAAAGCCTGGCTGCAAATTCTTCTGAAGTAGTGGCGCCTTCCTGCGAAATAATTGCCCTTTTATTTACAAAGTCAGCAACTGGTGCATAAAACGAATGTTCTTTGTCGAAAGCCAGGGTTTCGGCGGCTGTTTTCCCGAAATTTGATTGTATAGCGCCAGGCTGAACTGTAATAACCTGTATCCCGAAAGGCTTTAATTCAATGCGTAATGTATCGGACCAGGCATTCATAGCTGCTTTCGAAGCACAATAGGCTCCGGCAAAGGCGCTCGGCATTACACCCGATATACTGCTGATGTTCACGATCATGCCCGATTTCTGTTTTATCATAGCCGGTATTACCAGTTGTGTTAATGCTGCCGGCCCGAAAAGATTGGTTTCGAACTGACGATGCATTATTTCATCGGTGATATCAGCTAATGGACCCATTTGTCCATAGCCGGCATTATTTACAAGGATATTGATCCCACCTGCTTTTTCTAAAATCTGGTTGATGCATGCTTTTCGCGATCCGGCATTATTGACATTAAGTTGCAGCAAAGTTATCCCACCCGTATACTCTTTACTTAATTTTTCCGGGTTTCGGCTTGTGCCGAAAACCGTAAATCCCAATCCTTCAAATTCCTTTGCCAATTCCAGTCCAATACCTGACGAAACACCGGTAATCAAAACGACTTTTTTATTCATGACCGTTAGTTTTAGATGCCTGATTAATCAATTGACAATTAATATTTGTCAATTGCAAGAAACGTGAGTCGGTTTCTTTTTACTTCTTCCCGAAACAAAATAAATGATGCTCACCCCTTATAAATATCCTTCCATCGCTGATAGCAGGGGTTGCCATGCAAATCTCACCCACAGGATTAACGGTTATCTGTTCGAATTCGGGCCCAGCTTTCACTACGATGACTCCTTTTTCTTCGCTTGTGAAATAGAGTTTTCCGTCGGCTGCTACCGGCGATGCTGTAAATGCCCCTCCGTCCTTGAGTGTTTCGCGGTATTTCTTTGCCCCGGTTTTTGCATCGTAACAGGTCAAAGCGCCATTGTTGTTAAGGGTATACAGATACCCTTTATAACCTATGAGTGTTGGCATATAAGTGCCTCCCCGTTTGGTTCGCCATTGAATAAATCCTCCTGAATCAAGGCTGTCGGCAATCGAAATATCGCCTTTCCCTCCGGGCTTTATTGCCCATACCGGCTGCATGGGGGAATATCCGTTCGAAATATAAATCAGGTTATCCATTACTATAGGGGTACCCACAGTAATTTCCGAATTTGGCGAAAGCCTCCACAGTTCCTCCCCGGTAGCTGGGTTATAAGCCCTGATAAATTTAGTCGCATTGGTTATCAGTTCATCCCTTTCCGACCCGTTATAAACTGTTGGTGTTCCCCACGATGAAATTTCCTCGCGCTCGGTTTTCCATACTTCGTTGCCGGTTTTCAGATCGTATGCAGCAATGTACGAATCCTTAGATCGGTCGCATTGCACGATAACCGTATTTTTATAAATGATAGGCGAACTGGCATGACCCCATTGTGTTTCTTCTTCGAAAAACCATCCTGCATCCAGGATACCCAGGTCACGGCGCCATTTTTCGTTTCCTTTCATATCATAGCACACCATGCCTTCCGAATTGAAAACAGCAATTACGTATTCACCGTTGGTAACCGGTGTCGGGTTTGCCTGGGTACCTTTAGGATGCCTTTTAACATGCGGGATGCCTTCGCAGGCTTTCTTTTCCCAAAGGATATGTCCTGATTTTTTATCGATGCAATACATTCGCCAGATATGAGGCGACAAGTCGGATGATGGCGCTACATCGCCGTACAGGCCGGCTTTTAACCGTGCCGTGGTATCGCTGCCCAAAGCCGTGGTAAGAAAAATTCTGTCGTTCCATATTATCGGGCAGGAATGGGACAGCCCCGGGATGAAGGTTTTCCATACCAGATTAGTGCCTTTTATACCATCGAAATTGAGTGGCGGGAACTGACCGTCGCCGTTACCGCTGGCCTGGTTCCCCCTGAACGAGGGCCAGTTCAGGGGTTTCTGAACTTTTCCGGTGATATCGGTGAAAGTAGTTTTTTGTGCATTGGTATCAACCTTCTGATTATCAAGCCTGTAAAAGACCGTTTTAGTTTCGCCTTCAAGCAGAGTCAGGCTTACCGGTATATCCTGTACTATTTCAAACTCGATTGAAACATTCGGTGCGCCGGAAATTGAAAATTTAGTACCTTCTTCGGGCTCGAGTGGATAATCAGGGCTTCCGTTGAAGCTTAGTACAAAGTTCCTATTGGTAAACCGGGTTTCGATCTTGTTTTCGTCCTTGCTTTTATAAATGCCGGCAAGCGATTGCTTTATTTCACTACCCGGCTTCCTCTCAGGCAGAACAGCTCCTGCATCTTTCAACCCGGCAATGATAGTGTCATTTTTTGCTGCCGTTGCTATAAGCAGGACCGAGGAAAGAGTTTCGGCATCGAATTTCTTCGCTTTCATTATTGCAGCAACATCACCCGCTTTTTCATTTCGTACTGCTTCTGCAAGCGCATTTTCCGCCCCTGGTGCACCTTTTTCGATCAGCAGCAGTACAATTTCAGTCATGTTGCTATACTGGGCGTACAGGAGCGGTTCTTCAGTACTGATGTCGGCACCATGTAAGATCATATCTTTTACAATCCCGGAATTACCCTTGTCGAACGACCACAGAAAAGGCGTTGCCCCGTAAAAAGAGTCTTTTGCATTTGGGTCAGCACCATGGGTCAGAAGGTAATGCACGGCTCCCGTTTGCACTTTGTCGGTTGCAAACATCAGAGCTGTCGCCCCGTATTCGGTCTTTACATTTACATCTATACCATTATCTAGCAGGTTTTTCAGGGTAAGTGTATCACCGGTTTTTGCTGCTTTCCAGAATAGTTCGTTCTGATTCTGGGCATACAGGCAGGATGCTAAAAACATCGCGGTAAGCAAGGGAAGGATGTTTCTGTATTTCATAGCGTAACGTGGTTTGATATCTGATAGTGAATTTATTTAGTGGCGGAAAATTCTTCAACCGTCAGTATATCAAAGATAAAAAATTTTTCAACAAAGAACATTTCTTTATATGCGAGCTTTTTTGGGTTAATGCGTCACGTTGAATAAAAAAAAAGAAGAAGGGCAATTGCGCCCTGCTTCTTTAAACTGTGCGAGATAATTAATTATTATATTTCGAAGAAATCGTCTTTCAATTTTGAGTTCATCTTAACTGAGGTTACAGTCAGCTTGAAAGTCTGTGGTCCCATGGACTGAGTCAGTCCAAACGGGAACATGATACCGTCAACTGCTTTGTAATCGGAATATTCAACGGTCCCCTGTTTGGATTCGGAACGCACTTTCAGCCCGGTTTTTACATCATAGTAATCCATATCTTTCTTATCACCGCCTTTGTTTACCTGGACCTTATAAAGTTGTGTCTGGTCTTTCTGCTCTTCAATGCCAAGCAGTTGTGAAGTATAGCCTAATGCAGCGTAGTTCATTTCGGGGAATATCAGAGCATTCTCTTTCATCCCGGCTAATTCGTCACCTTCGATAGGTTTGGTTTCGCCACTCATGGGTGAGGACGACATCCCTTTGCCTTTATTATAGATCTGCTTTGCAAACACCATTGCACCTGAGCCGATCTGGATAAGTAATTTATCCGGTGCTTTATAATAGGTATCGAAGTTAATGGTTTGCCCCTGCAAGCTGGCTTCAGCATTTAACGTGACATCCTTAACTTTTTTAAGTTTCTTGACACCCCCGATGGCTTTTACATAATTACTTATTACCTGGTCGGCAGTTAATCCTTCAGGTGCAGGTTTCAGCTTTTTGCTCGGGTCGTATTGTTTCCCATCAATATCGTAATACAATACGTCTCCTGATTTTGAGAATTTCTTGAGTTTGGGAGCAATATCTTCGGCTTTACCGACAACCAGAAGGTACGAATTGTCAGGTCTGATATATTTCTGCGCAGTTTGCTGCACATCGGCTGATGTAATAGATGCAAGGGTAGTAAGGTAATTGGAATAATAATCCTTTGGGAGGTTATAACGGGCCGTACTGATTGCGAAATTTGCAATTGTTGAAGGATTTTCGAGCGCGCGGCCAAAATTTCCCATCATATAATTACGTACCATATTGAGTTCATCATCCGGAACTGGTTCGGTACGCAAACGGTTCATCTCAGCCAGGATTTCGGTGAAAGAGCTGTCAGTAACAGGGTTACGTACTTCTGCTGATGCATTGAACTTTCCTATGAGTTTATCAGGCTGAATGCTCGAATAAGCGCCGTAGGTCCAGCCGTGTTTCTCACGCAGGTTGTTGAACAGCCTGAAGGTTCCGCCACCCAGAATACTATTGGTGAGTTTAACCTTTATTTCGTCAGGCGAACCTGGTTTGAGATCAAGAGGATAGGTTACATTAATCGTTGACTGAACCGAATTTGGCCTGTCGACAATAGCAACTGTTGTTTTTGATGGAGCTTTTGGTGTTGGGTATTTGGCCTGTGGAACTTCGCCTTTTTGCCAGCTGCCGAAATATTTTTCGACAAGCGGTTTGGCTTCTTCGAGGCTGATGTCGCCAACAATAGCCAGGTAAGCAATATTGGGTTTGAAATAGGTTTTATAGAACTCGTTGCATTTTTCGAGTGTAATTTTTTTAACCGATTCTTCCGAAATATTCTCTCCGTAAGGGTGATTGCTGCCATACACAATTACAGAATTAACACGCTGCGAAATAGCTTTCGGATCGTTTTTATCTGCTTCGAGTCCTGACAAAGTCTGCGTCCGGATTTTTTCCAGTTCTCCGGCTTTAAAATCGGCATTCAGCAATACATCCGACATGATTGTGAGCAGCGCTTCGTTATGCCTGGTCAAACAACTTGCATTCATTCCGCCGGCTGAAGTACTCAGGTTTGCACCAAGCATATCAACAGCTTCATCAATCTGTTCCTTTGTCCTGGTTTTGGTGCCCCTTTTCATCAGTTGTCCGCCGAAATCGGAGTATCCTGCATATTCGCCTTCGAATATCGGATCATAATCCAGTACAAGTGAATAGGATAAGCGCGGGATTTTATGGTTTTCGACTACAAAAACCTTTAAGCCGTTGGCTAACTCAAACGACTGGTATTCACCTATTTTAATAACAGGTGCCGGACCGGCCTGAGGGCGGATGCTGCGGTCAATCACTTCTTTAAACACAACTGTCGGAACAGGTTCTACAGTTTTTGCTTTTATTTTTGTTTTGGATACCTGGGCTGCCAGTGGAAGTGTGATCAGTAAAGCAGCTATTATTGAGAAAAATTTATTTTTCATGACGTGGTTCCTCCTTTAGTTTTTTGGGGTTGGTTTCGGTAAATAAGTCAGAACCACCCTGTTTTCAGGGGTAAGGTATTTTTTTGCAACCCGCTGCAGATCAGCCGGTGTTACCGCCATATAACGGTCAATTTCGGTATTGATCAGGTTGGCATCTTTGAAATACACATGGTAATTAGCCAGGTTCTCAGCAATACCGGCCATGGAACTGTTCCCGGTTACAAAATCGTTTTCAGTTTTGTTACGCAGTTTCTGAAATTCAGCATCTGTTATAGGAGTGGTTTTTACTTTCTCGATTTCGGCGTCAATAGCTTTTTCGAGATCAGCAGGCTGAACACCCATATTTACAAGCCCGAAAATGAGGAATAAACCCGGATCTTCGAGAGCGAATGGGAACGACATTACCTGTAACGCTTTCTGCTGCTGATCGACTATGGATTTATACATACGTGAACTTTCACCATCCGAAAGCAAGGTAGTCACCATCGATAGCGCATACGAATCGGGTGTACCCTGCGCCGGCATATGGTATGATATAATTACAGCCGGTAACTGAATGTTATCATAAACCGTATCGGTTACCTCAGCCGTTTTTTCAGGTTCAACAATTGATGGCCTGTAAATTTCTTTTTTTCCTGTCGGGATATCGCCAAAATACTTTTCGATCAGTTTTTTAGTGCTTTCTATATCCAGGTCACCTGCGATGGATAAAGTAGCATTGTTGGGGACATAATAAATGCTGTGGAAATCCATGAACTCCTGCAAAGTTGCTTTGTTCAGATCTTCAGGATAACCGATCGGGGTCCATTTATAAGGATGAACCTTGTATGCGTTCTCCATGGTTTTTTCAATGATTGAACCATAAGGACGGTTGTCGTAGGATTGTTTGCGCTCTTCCTTAACAACTGAACGCTGGGTTTCAACCCCAATGCTATCGATACGTAAATGAAGCAGCCTTTCAGATTCCATCCAGAGTCCGAGTTCCAGTTGGTTACTTGGAAGGATTTCATAGTAGTAGGTACGATCCTGCGAAGTATTTGCATTCAAAGTTCCTCCGGCTGTGAGAGTGATTTTGTCGTACTCCCCGCGGGCAATATTGTCCGAACCTTCGAACATAAGATGCTCAAAGAAGTGAGCAAAACCTGTACGTCCGGGTACTTCGTTTTTCGATCCCACATGATACAGGATTGAAACAGCTACAATAGGAGTGGTATTATCCTGGTGCAGGATAACATGCAGTCCGTTGGGCAGATCGTATTCAGTAAATTTGATCCTGCCTTGTTGTGCCATTGCCCCCATAAAGGGAAGTATGGCTAACAACAGAATTAATAGTTTGATTTTCATAGATTGGGTTTTGATTTATTGATATTTAGGATGTTAAAGATTATTCTTTTAATATGTATTCTGATATCGTTCATTTTATCAGCAACCAGCAACAAGTTACCGGCAGCCAACTTCTACTTCTTTACATGATCAAGCAGCCATTTGTATAATTCCGGGTCGTTGTATGCCTGTATCCACGAGTCGTGCCCTACACCGGGATAAATGGTCATGCGGGCCGAACCCCCATTTGCATTAACCGCTTCGACCATCTCAATCGTACGTTTTACCTGAACCACAGGATCGGCCTCCCCATGAAATGCCCAG
This sequence comes from uncultured Bacteroidales bacterium, assembly GCA_903887815.1. Taxonomy (GTDB): domain Bacteria; phylum Bacteroidota; class Bacteroidia; order Bacteroidales; family UBA4417; genus UBA4417. The sequence goes on from CAISRK010000260.1 coordinate 10,168, forward strand.
ACCGGTGTGTTTTTAAATTCATCGGAAAACTGTAAATCGCCGCCCCCGCAAACCGGAGCTATTGCAGCAAACTGATCAGGATATTTGCTTGCCCACGACCAAGTGCCGAAACCACCCATGCTCAGCCCGGTAAGGTATATGCGTGATGTATCGATGCGATATTTGTCCTTAAGCTGTATCAGCATTTGCTGGAGATCCTCTGTATTCCACCATGTACTAACCGGGCATTGAGGTGAAACGGTTATAAACGGGAAATCAGTGCGGTTGTCGAGAAAAGAAGGAGGTCCGTTCTTTTTAACCAGGTTCAGGCTGTCGCCCCGCTCGCCCGAGCCGTGAAGGAAAATCATAAGCGGGAAAGATTTTTTCTTTTCTTTCCTGTATTCTGCCGGAACCCATAAAAGGTAATTCAGGGTGGTTTTGCGAATAATGCAAACCTTCTCTTCTGTTTGTGACTGTGATTTAAGCTGTTGATTAATAGACATTAATAGAAGAATTGAGGATAGAACGCCATATAATTTCATGTGAAAAAAATTTTAATGTATATTCCGAAGGAATTTGCTTTTATGGTTTAAGGGCGCTTCAAAGTTCATAATAATTTCGTTAACATACTTCAATAATTCAGCTGATTTATGAGTGGTTACAACACCAATTACTTCCATACCGGCTGCTTTTGCAGATTGTATACCCGGAATTGAATCTTCGAAAACCAGGCATTCCGAAGGTGTCACTCCAAGTTTCTCAGCAGTAACAAGGTAAACTTGTGGATCGGGCTTGCTTCGGGAAACCATGGAAGCATCCGTAATTATACTAAAAAATTTTTCGAGCCCCGTTGCTTTTAATGTGAATAAAACATTTTCTGATGGAGCTGCCGTTGCAAGGGCGATGGGTATACCCAAATTGTAAACCTGCTGCATGAAACCAGGCAAACCTTTCACGGGTTCAATATACGGAGCGTACAATTCCCTGTAGATGAGCTCTTTTTCATTCGCTAACATCATGCAGGCTGCTTCAGTAATAGAGCTGCCAAATATCGATGTAAAGATAACCTGGTTGGTTACGCCAAAGTGTTTTGCGAAATCTTCCCTTGTTATCTGAATATCATGCCGCTTTCCAAACTCGACCCAGGCATTAAAATGCCATTGGTGATTGTCGACAATCACGCCATCCATATCGAAAATAAAAGCCATA
>CAISRK010000261.1 GCA_903887815.1 uncultured Bacteroidales bacterium
AGTGCAGGGTAAGTTTCGAAGCAGGATTGGAATAGGCTTTCAGGTAACCAATACCATAAAAAGCGCCGGTAATACAGGTAAAATTGATAATTAAAATAAACCAGGCAGAAAGTCCGTCGATACGGATTAGTATGTCGCCCATCAATGAACCTGCATTCACAGTGAACTCTGTAATATTCCCGTAAAGTGCCGGGACTGCAAGCCAGGATGTCAATAATGAATTTATCAGAACTGCTGTAACAGCAGTATACCCTTTGAGTTTTCCGGGGACAATGAACAATGCAAAAATCAGCAGGAGCGTAACTATCCAGTTTGCATATATCACTTCTATCATTTCCGGAATCCTTTGTTGTTCTGAACGAACATACAAAGCTAAGCAAAAAAGATTAACCTTAGTTTATTAAATACAACATATTGATTAAGTGATAATTGAAAAATATTTTATTTCCTGCTTTCTAAAATATTTAGAATTGGAATGATTAACTGCTGGTTTTCAGAATTGTAATGAGTGTGACTAGAAAATCTTAGGATACATAGATGGATTGTAGTCGTGCATCATATTATAAATGCAATCGAAAACATCCTCGGCATTGGGATTTGAGAAATAATCCCCGTCGGTACCGTATGCTGCACGGTGTGCCTGGGCGGTCACCGTGCGCGGCTCAGCATCAAGGTACTGAAATCCCTTTTGTTCTTCAAGCACTTTCTGCATCATATAGGCAGTTGCACCTCCGGGAACATCCTCATCGAAGAATACAATTTTATTTGTCTTTTTAAGCGATTCAGCAATCCGGAGATGAATATCGAAAGGTTCAAGTGACTGAACATCAATAAGTTCGACTGATATTTTAAAGTCCCTGAGTTGAGTAACAGCATCCTGTGCAATACGAACGCATGAACCATAAGTTACAAGGGTCAAATCCGAACCTGTTTCAATTACTTCGGGCACTCCGACAGGAATGCAGAATTCCCCGATATTTGATGGCCTTTTTTCACGGAGCCGGTATCCATTTAAGGGTTCGATGATAAGTGCCGGTTCGTCGGACTTCAGTATAGTATTGTAAAACCCGGCGGCCCGGGTCATATCGCGGGGGACCAGCACATAAACTCCTCTTACGCTGTTAATTACCATACTCAAAGGTGAGCCTGAATGCCAGATTCCCTCGAGACGGTGACCACGTGTAGTTATAATCATCGGAGCTTTCTGCCCTCCGCGGGTGCGGTATTGAAGTGTTGCAAGATCGTCGCTGAGAATCTGGAGTCCGTAGAGCAGGTAATCGAAATACTGTATTTCGGCAACCGGACGCAACCCACGAAGGGCCATACCGATTCCTTGTCCGATAATAGTTGCTTCGCGGATTCCTGTGTCGAAAATGCGGTTTGCACCATATTTTACCTGCAATCCTTCATAGGTTTGGTTTACGCCACCGATCTGGCCAACGTCTTCGCCAAACATCACTATTTTTTCGTTTTTCCCGAACTGGTAATCCCAGTTATCGCGCAGTATTTCCCTGCCGGGAACCATTAAAGTATCATCAGAATATACTGGAGCAACAGGAGCCACCTTAAGGGCTGATTCGTCCGATTCACTGTAAAGGTAGGTGTTAAAACGTTCATGGCTAACCTTGAGTTCTTTCGCAAGCCAGGCTGAAACATTGATTTTTAATGAGTTGGATGGATTGCTGCATGAATCACATATCAGCCGTAGTATTTTCTTGGCAGCCGACATAATATCTTTACGTATAGGTTCTGCCACCTGGCGTAAATCCTCTTTTATAGCATCGATCCGCTTTGTTTTTGCACAATTACAGGTTGTAACATCGGCCAGGTTCAGGAATTCATCGCGTAGCTGAAGCAAGGGCATCTGGTAATGGTTCCAGGCTGTTTTACGTGCCAGTCTGACTTTTTCAACTGATTGTTTTTCAATTTCATCAAGCTCATCAGCTAAAGCTATACTTTCAGTAATGATCCAGTTCCGCATTTTTACAATACAGTCGTTTTCTTTCTCCCACAACAGTCTTTCGGGCGATTTATACCGCTCATGTGAGCCCGATGTACTGTGGCCCTGGGGCTGGGTTACCTCGGTAATATGAAACAAAACGGGAACATGATTCTTTCGGCAAAATTCAATTCCATCTTCGTAAATTTTACATAAACTGACATAATCCCAGCCTTTTGCTTTAAATATTATAAAGCCGTCTTTATCATCCGTTTTCTCAAACCCTTTAAGCACCTCCGAAATGCTAGATTTAGTCGTTTGCAGGCTGTTGGGAACCGAAATTCCGTACCCATCGTCCCACACTGACATTGCCATAGGTACCTGCAATACTCCGGCAGCATTCATAGTTTCCCAGAAATGGCCTTCGCTGGTACTGGCATCGCCAATTGTACCAAAAGCAACTTCATCGCCGTTTTTCGAAATCCCTTGTAAATGGCTCATTTTAGGGTTATTGCGAAACAATTTCGATGTTAGTGCAAGTCCTAGCAGGCGTGGCATCTGGCCGGCAGTAGGAGAGATGTCAGCCGATGAATTTTTCTGATCTGTTAGGTTTTTCCAGTTTCCTTTATCATCGAGGCTTCGTGTTGCAAAGTGGTTGTTCATCAGGCGCCCTGCATTCATTGGATTGAACACGGGATCGGTGTCGCCATAAATCTGTGCAAACAACTCTTCAATTTTCATCATGCCGGCAGCCATCATAAAAGTCTGGTCGCGGTAATAGCCCGAACGCCAGTCACCTTCGCGGAATACGCGTGCCATTGCAAGTTGTGCCACTTCCTTTCCATCGCCGAATATTCCGAATTTACCTTTGCCTGCAAGGACTTCGCGGCGCCCCAGTAAGCTTGCCTGGCGGCTCTCGTTGGCAATACGGTAATCGTCCAATACCTCTTCCCTGGAAAATGATACAGAAGTATTTTTATTGTTGGTTTTAGTTGTTTTTACCGACATGCACCTGTGAAAAAAGTTAATATTTATATATTTAACAAAAATAGGGGTTTCGTTGTTGCGAATGATTAATAATTTTCGGCCAGAACTTCGAAATATGCCTGCGGATGTTCACATCCCGGGCAGTTTTTTAAAGCCCGGTCACTTTTGTAGATAAGGCCACACTTGCGGCAAATCCATTTAACCTTTTTGTCTTTTTTGAAAACGGTTCCGTTTTCGATATTAGCAGCCAGTTTTGCAAACCGACCGGCATAAAATTCCTTGATCTGCCTGAAAAGTTTCAGTTTGGTAGCAACCTGTTTAAATCCTTCGTCCCAGGCGGTTTTTTCGAATGCGGAGAAAGAGATATCAGCCTGATTTTGTTCAGCTACCATGGCTGCTTTCAGGTTTTCAAGGGTATTTCCTATAGGTTCAGCCTTAAATGTTGAAGTTATTTCCAGTTCGCAGCCCTCCAGAAAACGAAATAAGGTTTTGGTGTGCGATTTTTTCTGTTCGGCAGTTTCGCTAAAAATAGTTGCAATTTGCTGGTATCCCTCTTTGGTTGCTACCTTGGCAAACCAAAGGTATTTCTGTATAGCCTGTGTTTCGATGGCAAAAGCCATCATAACCTGGGCAGCCGTTTGTGTTGTGCTGAAATTGTCCATATTATACTTTATGAGAATGCGAACCATAAATATATGCATTTCTGACGGAATATGGCGTTGTTCCGCAAAATAGGAAGTTATAAGTTGTAATGAACTGATTTGCAAAATAAAAACCGGCCAAAGACTTGCTTGGGCCGGTTTGAAATGAGACTTAAGGATGATCGCATTTTGGTTATTTTGCAGTGATCCATTTAATAATCTTTTTATCGTTCGGGCTGGTAGCAGGCGAAGCCATATCGACAAGGTTGCCTTTTTCGTCGATCATAAATTTCTGAAAATTCCAGCTTACTTCAGCATCCATTATGCCGTTCAGAGCTTTGGTAGTCAGCCATTTGTATATAGGATCAATATCGTCGCCTTTAACAGAAATCTTCTGCATCATAGGGAAAGTAACCTGGTATGTATCGGTGCAAAACTGTTTTATTTCAGCATTTGACTTCGGTTCCTGGTTCATGAAATTATTGGCCGGAAAACCGATGATTACGAATTTGTCGCCACCGTACTTTAGGTAAAGTGCCTGTAAATCTTTGTATTGAGGTGTATGTCCGCATTTTGATGCTGTATTCACTACCAGTACCTTTTTGCCTTTAAGGCTTGACAGGTCAAACGAGGCACCGTCAATGGTTTTGGTTTTGAAACTGTAAAAATTTGTTTTTTGTGCAGAGCTGAACATACTAGCGGTTATAAGGATTAATAGCAGTGATATGATTTTCATTTTTGAAGTATTTATTGTTTAAGTGAATTGAATAATAACTAAACAATAAACATCATATTGAATTGTATGTTCAATCGCCGGCAGGGCCAGGAATATAAAAAATGTTAAAACCTGGGGAAAGCTTTTCTCAAAGTTATAAGTGCCTAGAATGCCTAAAGTGACTAAAATGCCTAAAGTTATGATAGCCTAAAATGTCCAGAGTTATTTATGGACATTTATTGTGAAATATTGAATAGTGGGTTTTCAATTAATTACTCAGCGATATACTTATTTCTATAAAGCATTTCTATACTAATACAAAGAATAAACCTGGGAAATGCCTAATGCTGCTACTGTCACTCTAAGTACTCTATGTACTCTAAGTACTTTAGGCACTCAAGGCACTCAAGGCACTCAAGGTACACAGGGTGAGCAAGGGACTCAGGGTACTCAGGGTGAGCAAGGCACACAAGGTGAGCAAGGAACTCAAGGCACACAAGGTGAGCAAGGAACTCAAGGCACACAAGGTGAGC
>CAISRK010000262.1 GCA_903887815.1 uncultured Bacteroidales bacterium
ATCACTAGTAATTTATCCGGATTTTTAGAAAAGGTAATACCATTTCACTCTTATTTTTTGCAAATAATTTTAACAAAATACCTATTGTCCTATTTGTCAATATCTTACATCGTATTTTAATTTAAAAAACATTTGAGTAATTAAGTGAATCCACTGTGGAAAAATTATCCATGAAACGAACTTTATGCAAATATCACATAAATTTATTTTATTTTTGATTTTTTTTTTGATTTCCGTATTACCTTTTCTAAAAATCTGGATTAATAACTATACAACGATTAAGGACAATTGTCGTTAATCTATTATACTTTTGTGAAAAATATAGTTTTCATCCTTTAGATTGCCAAAACAGAATTTCAAAAACCAAAACCATAAAAACCACATCATGAAAAGATTTACAAATTTAATTTCCTTGGTATTGATAGTTTTACTATCATCATGCAATCTAATAGCTGCCGAAGTTAGTGGTAATGTATTGTACTTTGGCAATACGGACCATCCTGTCAACGGTGTTACGGTTAAACTGCATAAAAACCAATCGAATACAAGCCATACTTGCGTTACAAACACTGCTGGTTATTTTTATTTTTCAGATGTCATCCCTGGACAGTATACTTTGAGTGGCTCAACAGATCTACCGGGTTATGAGCCTACTTTTTATGATGCGGTGCTTGTATTTCTGCATGTAGCTTTTAATTACCCTTTAAACGACATGCAGACTATGGCTGCAGATGTTAACAATAACAATGCTGTTAACTGGGGCGATTACAGCCAAATTGTAAACCATATTCTCCATGGAACACCATTCCCTGCAGGGTCATGGCAATTTGAAGAAATGCAGATTACGGTTACAGGTCAGAAAGAGGGATTTCCTGTAGGAGGTACATGCTCGGGTGATGTTGGCGGCACTTTTGTTCCGCAAAATAACAATACGCCTGCATTACAGATTGCTCAGGCAGGTGAAATAAACGTTTCGAAGGGCGAATCATTTAAAACACGTATTGTTACTAACAATGCAATTTCATTCTCAGGTGCCGGAATAATTATCACTTATCCTGCCAACCTGCTAAATATCAATTCGGTTGAATTTAAAGGTGCTGATTACCAATACGATGTAATTGACGGCCAAATCCGTATAATCTGGGGAGATCCGAATACGGCTCCAATTAGTTTTAGCCAGGGCGAAACATTCGTTACTATTCATGGCACAACAACTCAGGAATTTGCTCCGGGCATGATTGCTACATTTGGCTTAGCCGGCAATACAAGTCTTATAAGTGCTGCAAACCAGGAAGTAACCAACTTGAATTTTGCTTCGCCTGTACTAAAACCGGGCAACACAGAATTAAAAATGGAGAATTACCCGAATCCGTTTACTTCCTCAACCCGACTTTCAATTTATACACCTGTGTCTGGAAATGGAATAATTGAAGTATACAATGCTGCCGGACAAAAGGTTATGAATGTTCAGGCTGGCAGCATGGAAACCGGAAATAATGAGATAAATCTTGATGCATCAAATCTCGCCAAGGGATATTATATCTGCAAACTGCGAATTCAATCGGCAGGCAACGAAATTCACACGGTTAAAAGGTTAATAAAGGCTGAGTAATCATCTTTGGTAAAAAACACTGAAAAAGGAGTATTTTGCTCCTTTTTTTGTGTTAAAGAAGCAGTAAGTTATACCTTTGCGGAATTCAACATTTGAACTCAACGCAAGCAATCTGCTTCATTCAAGATATTGCCTATGAAAAGGCCTTTGGCATTATTTTGTTACCTTACACTCCTGCTTCTGCTGGCAGCGCTATGGGCTTGCAATAAAAACTCTTCAGGAATAAAAACAATGGTTACGGATAATGATATTCTCCGTGCTACTGACATGAAAGCCCGCGGAAGTTACGATTCGGCTATACTGTTTTACAGAAAGGATATACAGCGCAACCTGGATGCAAAGCAATACGATGCATGGCTAAACAGCACTTCAGCTATAGTAGAATGCTTCAGGTTAAAAGGCAATCCGAATGAGGCTATGCGTATAGTTGAACAAGCCCAGGCTACAGCTTCAACAAAAATGGATACCAGCGGCAATGCCTACAATCTGCTTATCCACAAGAAAGCTTTACTTTATGCCGACAAAAGGCAATTCGACCTTGCATCAGCTCTTTATTTAAGGAATATACGGTTATATCTGGCAAATTCCAATTCATCTGATTCCGTTCTGGCACTTGCCTACAATGGGGTGGGAACCATTTCCCTGATGCAGAATAAGTATCCTGAAGCATTAGCTCAATATCAGAATGCAGTCGACACTTATATTAAAGGAAACCTTACCAAAAACACTAATTATTCGGGTTCGCTTCAAAACATCGGCATAGTATATTCCATGACCGGAAACTACGAAAAGGCCGAACAATATTTTCTGCAATCCTTAAAAGTAAACCAGGAGATACTTCAACCTGATGATCAGAAACTGGCAGCCCTGTTTCTCAATATGGGCAGATTCTACCAGATCATCCGCAACGATTCGAAAGCAATTGAGTATATGAAACGTGCCGAGGAATCTTATATACAAAATAACCAGTCCAATTCAGTCACGGCAGGCTCCCTTTTCCTGAATATGGGAGTAGTTTATATCTATTCGGCTGATTACCAGAAAGCGCAAAGCTATCTTAACAAATCGCTTGAAATTATTCTGGCTAAAGCGCCTGCAAACCTTGCTGAGCTTTTGCTTATATACCTGAATATGGGTCATATTGCTGAAAAGAAAGGTGATTTTACCGAAGCAAGGCAATACTATTTAAAAGGCCTTGAAGTTGGCATTAAGTTGCCAAATTCGGTTAAAATTCTAAGAGGGCTGGCTAATGTTTCATATAAAATGAAAGACAAAGCAAATGCAGATATTTATTATAACAAGGCTCTTCAAAAAAGCATTGAAATATATGGTAAAGAACACACTGAGACTGCTTTAACCTATCTGCGATATGGCGATTTCCTGTCGGATAACGGAAATGCCCGGGCAATTAAATACCTTGAAAAAGCGCTGGCTATTTCTCTGAAGGCATTTGGACCAGTTAGCCTTGACGTTTCGACAGCATATTTTTATATAGGAAACTATTATTACAGGGTTAAGGATTACGAAAAGGCTCTGAATTATTGCCAACTTTCCCTGATTGCCGGATTTCCTGGTTTTACATCGAAATTTCAATCGGATAACCCCGACATAACAAAAGCAGATCTTAACGGAAACCTTGTTGATCCGCTGATTGCTAAAGCAATGGCCTTATATTCGCTTTACACTTCCGATACTTCAAGGGTTGATTTATTAAAAAACAGCGCTGCAACGTACGATCTCTCGCTTACAATGATCGAAAGGCTGCGATCAGCTTACCAGGGCGAAGACAGCAAACTGATTATTTCAGGTGACAAGAAAAACACGTATTCCAATGCCCTGACCGCACAAGTGAAGCTATACCAAAAAGCAAAAAGCCAGGATGCGCTTGAGAAAGCTTTTAATTTTTCAGAAAAAGGAAAATCAGCAGTTTTACTATCTCACTTGCGCGATAAGGATGCAAGAATTACCGGCCGTATACCTCAGGATTTACTAAACCGAGATGCAAGTATAAAATCAGAGATATATTTTTATAACAAGCAAATTCACGACCAGAAAATTGCCGCCAATCCGGATGAAGCAAAAATAAAGATGTGGAACAGCCGTATTTTCGATCTTAGCCAGAAACAGGAGGAACTTATCCGATCAATCGAAAAGGATTATCCTTTGTACTATAACATGAAATACAATAATTCAGTAACCTCGATTGGTACCATCCAAAAGAAACTCAGTCCCAATCAAGCCATTGTTGAATACAGTTTAACCGACTCAAGTCTTTTTGCTTTCGCCATAACTGGAAACAAAAAGCAGCTTTTCACAACCACCATTGGGCCAAACTTCTTCAACAACCTGCAAACCGTAAGAGAACAATTAACAGGAAAACAATTTAACGACTATTCACGGTCCGATTACAGACAATTTGTCACTGCAGCAAGCCAGCTTTACAATACTTTATTACAGCCTTTGGAGCCCACTATAAAAGGCAAAGATATCATTCTGGTACCTGATGGCGAACTCGGGTATCTGTCATTCGATATTCTTCTGACTTCGATGCCTGATACAACCAAAGTAGCGTATCGGAAACTTCCCTACCTGATAAAAGAGTCGGCCATAACCTATACACCGTCAGCTACTGCTTTTTTTGATGAGTTGAAGATGAAAACGAACAATAACAATGGAAAAGTTATTGCATTCGGACCAAATTACAATTCTGACAATCATACTCTTGATCTTAAAGATGAAAAAGGGAGGCCTCTCAGGGATGTACTCACTGATCTCACTAACACCCAGAAAGAGATTAAGAGCCTCGAAAAGTACTTTAATGTAAAGGAATTTCTGAACAGTGCAGCTACCGAAGAATCCTTTAAGAAATTTGCTCCTGATTATAAAGTGCTTCACCTGGCAATGCATACCCTCATAAATAATGATAATTCGCTGTATTCCAAACTCGTCTTCTTTAAGCCTGAAGGCGATACAATTGAAGATGGCTTACTTAACGCTTCGGAACTTGTAAACATGGAACTTCATGCCGACATGGCCGTATTAAGCGCATGCAATACAGGAACAGGAAAATTACAGAAAGGTGAAGGAATAATGAGCTTGTCGCGCGATTTCTTCTATGCCGGAGTACCTGGAATTGTTATGACCTCCTGGGCCATAGAAGACCGTACCGGCATAAAACTTATGGAGTATTTTTACAAATACATTTCCGAAGGCAAACCGAGAAATGAAGCACTGCGGCTGGCTAAAATCGAATATCTCGAAAACTGCGACAACCTGACCTCGCATCCGCATTACTGGGCTGCTTATATGAATGTTGGCGACATAAGTCCGATTGAGGGTTTTGGAAAAAGGACTAACCCTTTTTCGTTATACAGTGCTGCCGCAAGTTTGTTAGCTATTGCCTTGTTAATATTCCTGGGTTACAGGAGGAAGCAGGCAAAACATAACACCGGCAATTAACCTTCCCCCGATTTTACTTACTTTTGCAGAAAAAAACTGTGATTTCACCTGCAAATTTTGAAGAAAAAACCGGTTTTGACGCTATAAGGAGGATGCTGGCCGGCTATTGCAACGGTGAAGCCGGAAAGTTGCAGGTTGCAAGCATCTGTTTCAGCAACAATGCTGACCAAATTTCCCGAAAACTCAACACTACCGAAGAGTTCCGTACCATGCTGCTGACTGTGTTCGGTTACCCTGCATCCGAATATTTCGAACTAGGCTCTGAACTGAATTACATTCTTATTCCCGGCACTTTTATTCCTGCCGATTCGCTTATTCTACTTAAGGACTCATATTCAGCCTATTGCAATTGCATTATTTTTATTTCAGAAACTTCTTCCACAAACTTTCCACAACTTCATACACTTATTTCAGGACAAAACATTATCCCGTCAGTCCTTTCAGGAATAGCCCGGGTGCTTGATAACGAAGGAAACATCCGTGATAATGCCTCAGCCTCCCTGCTCGAAATCCGCAAGGACCTTTCACGCAAGACCCACATAATCGATAAAAAGATTGCTCAGGCACTTACACAGGCAAAACTTGATAAACTTGTTCCGGCCGACACTGAAATCGCAATCCGCGAAGGACACGCTGTAATACCCATACAGGCATCGAACAAGCGAAAGATAAGCGGGGTAATAATCGACGAATCGGCCAGCGGCCAGACTTCCTATATTGAACCAACGGAAGTGTTCGAACTTCGAAACAGTATCCGGGAACTTGTACTCGCCGAAAAACGCGAGATCATTAAAATACTTACTGAACTTGCTGATAATTTGCGACCACATGTGCCGGCTCTTATCCAATCGCTGGAATTTCTTGGCGAACTTGATTTCCTGAGGGCTAAAGCGCTGCTTGCAATCGAAACCGGTTCGATGAAACCTGTACTGCAAAACAAACCGGCTTTCAGTTGGATTCAGGCCAGACACCCGTTGCTCATGCTTTCGCTGAAAAAGCAGAAACGGGAGATCATTCCTTCGGATATTTCACTTGATGATCAGAACCGAATACTTATAATCTCAGGACCAAATGCCGGAGGGAAATCCGTTTTGCTTAAAACCGTCGGCTTATTGCAATATATGCTGCAATGCGGGTTGCTCATCCCGGTGCTCGATACATCCGAAGCAGGTGTTTTTGATCATCTTTTTATTGATATAGGCGATCAGCAGTCAATTGAAAATGACCTCAGCACTTACAGCAGCCATTTATATAACATAAAAAACCTGCTGGAGATTGCCGGGCCGTCAGCTCTGTTTCTTATCGACGAATTCGGGGCCGGTACCGAACCCCAGTCGGGAGGAGCCATAGCCGAAGCTGTACTCGAGTCTCTCAACAATAAGAAGGCGTATGGAGTTGTAACAACCCATTATGCCAACCTGAAACTCCTTGCCTCGAACCATCCGGGTTTTATTAACGGAGCCATGCTTTACGATACAAAACACATGAAACCCCTTTTCGTTCTAAAAACAGGCAGGCCGGGAAGTTCCTTTGCTTTTGAAATAGCTGCAAACATATCATTCCCGAAGGATGTGCTCGAGAAAGCAGGCGAAAAGGTTGGTTATGCTCAGCTTGACTTCGATAAACAAATGCAGGACCTGGAAGCCGAAAAACTCGAACTGGCCCAGAAAGAAAAGCAACTCCAGCAGGCAGATGAAATGCTCAATACACTAATTAACCGCTATTCGAGCCTCAAAGATGATCTTGACCGGAAACAAAAAGAAATACTCGAAAAAGCCAGCAACGACGCAAAAGCATTGCTGAATAAATCGAACCAGATTATTGAAAAAACCATCCGGGAGATAAAACAATCGCAGGCCGATGCCGGCCGAACCCGTCAGATGCGGACCGAGTTGAAAGAGTTCATCCAAGAGCTCGAAGAGGCTCCCGTCCCGGAGCCCATTAAAGAACCTGAATTTATTTCCACACCCGAAAAAGTCACCGGTGGTCCTGTTGCAAAAGGGAGTCGGGTTAGAATGATCGGGCAACTCGAAACAGGTGAAGTAACCGATATTCATGGCAATACCGCTACTGTTGCTTTCAATACAGTTATACTCAGGGTTAAGACCGAAAACCTTGAAGTGATAGATGGAAATAAACCTGTGAAGAAAATCGTTAACCGCGGTATTGCATACCAAAACATGGTAAACGATATGAATGCCCGAATGGCCAATTTCCGCATCTCGATCGATGTACGAGGGAAACGGGCCGAAGAAACCGAGGCTCTCATACAGCGATACATTGATGAGGCCATAATGTTGCGCGTGCCTGAAGTAAGTATACTTCATGGAAAAGGGAACGGTGTGTTGCGAAGTATCATCCGTAATTACCTGAACAGTATCCCCGAAGTAAAGCACATTTCGGATGCTTCGCTCGAAACCGGCGGATCGGGAATTACCCTGGTAACGCTGAAATAACTTATTTCGAATTAATATCAGTAATCGAGCCAACCATGAATAAAAAATCACTCATAGTCTTTCTGCTTATCTCGGTCTTTTTCAGCATTTCGTCGTGCAAAAAAGGATCATCAGGTAATATAACCACAATAACAACTGTAAACTTTTCGGATGAAACCGCCAAAGGAATTGTACTGATCGATTTCTGGGCAACCTGGTGCTTGCCATGTAAAGCCATGGCTCCGGTTATTGACGAAATCGCGGCTCAAACAATAGGAAAAGTAAAGGTCGGGAAAGTTGATATTGACCAAAACGGTCAGTTGGCAAATAAGTTCGGGGTAAATTCGATCCCAACTATGATAATATTTAAGGACGGTCAGCCAGTAGAAACTTTTGTTGGTTTACAATCGAAAGCGGCCCTTGTAAATGCGCTTTCGAAATATATAACCCTGGAATAATCCTTATTTCACCGACATCTCTGCAAACAAAGCTTTTTCTTTCCTGTTAAAGCCTGCAACAATAAGGTTGTAAGAATCATCGATCCATTCGTGCAGCAGATCATCCGGAACCGAGCCATCGATCATTACGGTGACCCAATGAGTTTTATTCATATGGTAGCCGGGCAAAACACTTGGAAAATGTTCACGGAGTTCTATTACTTTCTCCGGGGTGTTCTTAACATTCATCGAGAATGCATCAACCAGATCGGTGAGTAAAAACATCTTTCCGGCAACTTTAAAAACGAGTGTCGACTCATCGAAGGGAAAACTTTCGGTAACTGCCGGCTTCGAAATACAATATTCCCTTAATTCTTCAATATTCATTCCCTTGGTTTAAAAGCTCAAAACTAAGTATTTAAAGTGAAAAAGGAAAGGCCCGGGTGCTAAATATGCAGAAATGATGCATGAAATAACAATTTTATAATTGTATCTTTGCCTATGAATGGAAAAATCGTCACCCGACGACTCAACTTATTATTCATAAAATAAAACCGTATGTCCTTAAGCTCCAAATCTTCTGATCTTAAACGCAGAATGCAGGAAGCATTGCGTGGCGGTGGCGATAAAGCCATCCAGAAACAAAAAGCCACTGGAAAGCTCACAGCCCGCGAACGAATTATCTCGTTACTTGATGCAAAGTCATTTCACGAATATGACCTGTTTGTTGAACATGCCGGCCGCGATTTCGAAATGAGCGACAAATACTTACCCGGTGATGGTGTAATTACCGGAACAGGAACTATCAACAATTATCCTGTTTGTATATTTGCCCAGGATTTTACTGTTGCAGGCGGTTCGCTAGGCTACATGCATGCCAAGAAAATAACCAAGATCATGGATCATGCCATGAAACTCAAAATTCCGCTTATCGGGATTAATGATTCAGGCGGTGCCCGTATTCAGGAAGGTGTAAACTCGCTGGCCGGTTATGGCGAAATTTTCTACCGTAACACACAGGCTTCGGGTGTTATTCCCCAGATATCGGTAATTCTCGGTCCATGTGCCGGAGGTGCTGTTTATTCGCCGGCACTCACCGATTTTGTGTTTGTGGTCGACAAAATTTCCAAAATGTTTATTACGGGTCCCGAGGTTATTAAAACTGTGCTGGGCGAAGAGATTTCGATGGAAGAACTGGGCGGAGCCCGTGTACAGGCCGAAATAACCGGTAATGTACATTTCTTTGCCGAAAGCGAACTGGAGTGTTTCGATCAGATCAAGAAACTCTGCAGTTTTATCCCCTGGAACAACCTGAAAAAAGCAGATCCGTTCCCCAAAAAACCACCCCGTGTAAGGCAGTACGACCTCACAAAAGTATTTCCAACCAACCCAAAACAACCGTATGATGTAAAGGATGTGATTCGCGGCATTTGCGACGACTCCGACTTCCTCGAAATACAGGATCTTTTTGCCCAAAACATTGTTATAGGCTTTGCCCGTATGAACGGTTATACCGTAGGGTTTGTTGCCAACCAGCCTCTGGTTCTTGCAGGCGTTCTCGATGTGGATTCAAGCGATAAGGCCGCCCGTTTTATCCGGTATTGCGACGCATTCAATATTCCGTTGGTAACGTTGGTCGACTTACCGGGATACCTCCCCGGAGTAGACCAGGAGCATGCCGGGGTAATCCGCCATGGAGCTAAAGTACTTTATGCATACAGCGAAGCTACTGTTCCAAAAATCACTGTAATAACACGGAAAGCTTATGGCGGAGGATATATTGCAATGTGCTCAAGCCATTTACGTGCCGACTTTGTGTTTGCCTGGCCAACTGCTGAAATTGCAGTTATGGGTCCCGAGGGAGCGGCAAACATTATTTTCCGCAAGGAAATTAACGAGGCTGAAAATCCTGACGAAATGCGTAAACTAAAAATCAAGGAGTATAAGGAAAAGTTTGCCAACCCATTTGTTGCAGCTGCATATGGTTATGTTGATGCGGTTATCAGTCCTGAAGAAACCCGCGATATGGTTATTCATGCATTAGCGATTTCGGCTGATAAGAGGGTTGATGTTCCAATAAAGAAACACGGCATACCTCCATTTTAATTCAGAACGGAAGGTAATTTATTCCAGGTCATCCCATTGATCTGATAAGACAACCATTAACCGGTTGCCTTGATTACACAATGTGTTTTTCAATAATCATTTCAACGAAATAAAATTGATTATGCCAACAAGTGGAAAATCCAAGAGTCTGAATCTTAAGGACATAAAACAGGAAGATAGCCCTGAAAACCTTGATGGTGAGGTATTTCAAACCCTCATTATCGAAGAAGTGAAATATAAAACCAGGCTGACAAAGAAATTCCTGAACAGGAAAAATTATGAGCCTGCCGATCCTAAAAAGGTATTGTCATTTATCCCCGGTACAATTACGAAAATTTATACCGCTAAAGGGAAAAAAGTAAAAGCCGGTGACAAACTGCTTGACCTTGAGGCTATGAAAATGGTGAATACCATGTTTGCCCATGAAAACAATACCGTTGCCGAAGTTTATATAAAAGTAGGCGATATGGTTCCTAAAAACCAGTTACTTATTTTGTATAAATAAATAAGGGAAGCAGCTTATTGTTTCTGTTCGATGAGGGAAGCAAATTCGCTATTGGAAAGTGAAATAAAGCTATTTATTTCACTTTTCCCTTCTCCCGAATGAGAAGATGTAATTATGATGGGAGGAAGTTCCTCCCATTTTTCATTTAACACTTTCTTGTATTCATCCACATTATGGCGTACTGCGTTGCGCGATATTTTATCGGCTTTGGTGAAAACCAGGCAAAATGGCAGTCCTTGTTCGCCCATCCAGTTTATGAGATCAAGATCGCTTTTCTGGGGTTCGTGACGGGTGTCCACCAGGATAAAGGTATAAACGAGCGATTCGCGCTGAACAAGGTATTCGCGGATGATCTTTTCCCAGTTCCGCCGTGATTTTTTAGATACTTTGGCATACCCGTAGCCGGGCAGATCGACCAGGTACCAGGTATCTTCGTCAACCGAATAGTAATTCAGCAGCTGGGTTTTCCCCGGCGTTGCCGAAGTACGGGCCAGGTTTTTAACACCTGTAATCATATTGATAAGCGATGATTTACCAACGTTCGACCTGCCGAAAAAAGCATATTCTGGCAGTCGGGGTTGCGGGCAACCCGTAACATCGGGAGCACTTATCACAAAAGCGGCCCTGCGGTTGTTCATAGAAAATAGGGTTAAATTATTCGGGCATGCTAAGGTGCCTGTCTTTCTTAAAATCGTAAATGTCGTCGATTGTAACCAGTATTCCTGATTCCTCAACCTCCCCAAAGCCGGGATTTAAAGAAGTACCAAAGAAAAGCATAGTCTCTGACAGGTTCATATATGCATTTACCAAAGGGGGTATGTTTTCGTTACGCTGACGAACTTCTTTTACAAGTATTTTGTAATCCTGTTCATACGATCCGCCAACGAAATAGCTGGCAAGAACCTCTTCGGTTGTAATGATCTGAAGAGGGATATGAGGATATACGAGGTTCTTTTTATCCCCGAAATATTTCCGCAGGAAATAGAGGATCATATCCCTTGCTACAGTATTATAGTGCGGATACATGGTAATTTTACCGAAATAATATTTTACGTCGGGATTCTGGATCAGGATTGCTCCCAAACCGTTCCAGATATTATCAAGTGCAAACATACCTTTACGCACGTTGATCGAAGGCTGGTAATTGGGTTGAACAAACGATCGGCCAAGCTCGATTGTAGTAGGCAGATATTCTTCAATAAATTGTTCCGAAAGTTGGAAAAGCTCACTTGTGGGTGTATCAATATGTCCGTTTGGTTTGCGCTTCAGGGTTTTGCCATGAATAAACCGGTATCCCCCGATAATTTCTTTTTCCCTGGGATCCCACACAAGCAATTGATTAAACGGGTTTTTCTCATCAGTATCAAATTCATCCAGGTCGCAGTCCAGGCCAGTGCCGCCACCTGCGTCCCGAAAGGTAATTTCGCGCAGCCTGCCAATTTCCCTGGTAACATTGGGTGAGTTGTGATAGGTTACTATATAAATTTCGTTCCCCCCGCTGTTGGTTGGTTTTACAAACCGCACGGGAGAAAGCTCTTTTACAAGTAATTCTCTGTCAACTGCGTCAATTATTTCCTTCATTCTGTTTGAAAAGGTTAATCGGTTATAAACGAACTATTACTATCTATTCCAAGATTGTAAACATGGGTCTTAAGTTTCTGTGCCCAGGTTAAATCAGAATACTTTTTATCAAAGATAGTATAAGAAATTGGTTTTCCAAATGTAATTAAAATTTCCCGGTCGCGTTGTTTGAACATTTCATCCACCAGGTAGAGCATTTCGATATTCGATTTAATTCCCAGAAAGGCACGTATATGGGCAAGGTTATAAAACCAGGCGGAATTCTTTCCGTTAATGAAACAGGGTATTATATCCCGGGCATGGCTCCTTGCTTTCGAAATAAAGCTTTTCTTCCATTCCAGGTCAAGTATGCGGCCTTTCTGCTTTCGCGAACATAAGCCAGCCGGGAAATACAGCATTGCTTTCTCCGATGAGAATGTTTCTTCTATAACCCGGACATTTCCGGCATTCGATCCATGCTTATTGATCGGGATAAACAACCCCCTGAGATTAGGTATGTGCATTAACAAATCATTCACAGGAAAAATTATGTCCTTCCTTACCTTCCCGATAACCCACATAAGAGCCATCCCATCAAGGCCTCCCAGCGGGTGATTTGCAGCTACTATCCACCTCCCGTCAGCAGGGATATTTTCTATTCCTGTATAGTTGATCTTAACACCAAAACCTTTAAGGCAAGCATCAAGGAAATCCACCCCCAGCAAGTCCCTGTTATTCCTTGCAATATCATTCAGGTCCTCCTGGTGTATTATTCTTTTCAGGTAATTTAACACAAAACGGGGCAATGTCTTTAATAATGCAGGGTTCTTTGCACCTATAACCTTCTCAAGATCAAGAAAAACCTCTTCATTCCTGATATTAACCGTTTGATCTTCCATACAATAATTAGACTAAGAGAAACCTGACCTTACACTGTGTTATGCAAAATTACTGAATTCCCGGCATATATGTAAGAG
>CAISRK010000263.1 GCA_903887815.1 uncultured Bacteroidales bacterium
ATATTGCCAAAAAAGATATTAACATTCCTAGAAAAATTGTTAATAATCAAATAATATCGTCGCAATTTCTTACCCGAAACACAAAAATTAGCCATTTTTCGCGAAAATTCAAACGTTTTTTGAAACCGATTTCGAAAAAAAAAATAGTAAGTTCAACATTTTCTGTGTCAAAATTACTGGATTGAAAACAAGTATTTTGAACAGGGTATGAATATCATTTCCGGTTCACATACTGATGAATTAGTCTCTTTTCACAATTCCTTTCGGGGTTTAACTGATCATCGCTATTTCGTCCAATTGAATTACATTTGCAAATTCCAAAATACAATTCCATCATGTTGAAATCGTATCTGCCTGATCTTCCTTTAACTGAGCCGGTAGTTGTATTTACTGTTCTGATTACCATTATCCTTATTGCTCCTATTGTTTTCAAAAAATTCAAGATCCCGGGGATAATCGGTCTAATTGTTGCCGGCATTGTAATAGGTCCACATTCCCTCAATCTGGTTGAATTCGGCGAAAGCATTAAACTGCTCAGTACAGCTGGATTGTTGTACCTTATGTTCCTGGCAGGTCTCGAACTAAATCTCCGTGAACTGCTGCGTAACCGGAATAAGAGTATTGCTTTCGGGGCGTTGACATTTTTCATCCCACTCGTTTTAGGATTTTTCACTGCACATTATATCCTTTCGTTTGATTTACTCGCTTCTTTGCTTATAGCCAGTATGTTTTCGACACATACACTTATCGCCTACCCGATTGCCAGCAGGCTCGGCATTACACGTAGCGAAGCCGTAACAATCACCATAGGAGGAACAATTATTACCGATACTGCCGTTCTTGTGCTACTTGCCTTTATTTCGGCTGCAACTCAGGGAAGTTTCACGGTTTTTTTCTGGATAAGAATTATACTTTCCATTTCTGCTTTCTCATTTTTAATATTGTGGGGTGTACCAAAAGTGAGCACATGGTTTTTCAAAAATCTTGAGGGTGAAAGCGGTTCGCAGTATATTTTTGTGTTGGCGATGCTTTTCATTTCGGGATTGCTCGCCAGGGCTGCCGGAATCGAACCTATTATCGGGGCTTTTCTTGCAGGCCTGGCATTAAGCAGCCTCATCCCTCCTACTTCGGCGCTGATGAACAGGATTTCTTTTATCGGCAATAATTTCTTTATACCTATTTTTTTGCTGAGCGTCGGCCTTATAGTTGATTTATCCGTTTTCATGCATGGCCCGGGAGCAATTATATTTTCACTTGCCCTGGTTGTGGTTGCATTGGTAAGCAAGTTCGCTGCTGCATGGGTTATGCAGCTTGTTTATAAATACACCACTACCGAACGCCAGGTTATTTTTGGTTTAAGCGTATCGCATGCTGCTGCCATCATCGCTGTTGTTTTTGTCGGTTTTAACCTAAAACTTATTGGTTCCGATGTGTTAAATGGGGGGATTATGATTATTCTTGTCTCCTGTTTTATTGGTTCCTTTGTTACAGAACGTTACGGACGAAAACTTGCTATTGCCGAAGCCGAGAAAATTCCGGCTAAGTCCCTAACACCGGAAAGGATTCTTGTTTCAGTTTCGAACCCTGCAACCATCGAAGGCTTGATTGATTTTGCATTATTGATCCGCAGGACAGAACTCGCTCAGCCTGTTTATATGCTCTCAGTGGTTCCTGATGATGCTTTCGTGCAGGAGCAGATTATAAAAAACAATAAGATGTACGAATCGGCAATTTCGCATGCTGCAGCTGCCGACACACATCTTTCGTTAGTTACAAGAGTCGACCTGAATGTTGCAAACGGGATTTCCAGGGCTGTTAAAGAGCTTATGATAAATAAGATCGTGCTTGGTTGGAACGGGAAAATTACAACGACGAATTTCTTTTTCGGGAGTATTATCGAAAACCTGATAAGCAATACCGAAAAAATGGTGATCGTTGTTAAAGCTGGAAATTCGTTAAATACGATTCAGCGTATTGTAGTGCTGATACCGGAAAATGCCGAATTGGAAGTCGGCTTCGGTGAATGGATGAAAACGATCCGAATTCTTGCTTCGCGCACAAGCTCCATGTTGCTATTCAGCGGATTCGAAAAGTCACTGGAAGGAATAAAGACTCTTATGAATGATGGCGAAGAAAATATAAAAGCGGAATACCTTATTATGGAATCAGTGCATCCTATAACTGACCAGGTG
>CAISRK010000264.1 GCA_903887815.1 uncultured Bacteroidales bacterium
CTATTGCATATTCAATCGAAATATTTTCGTACTTGTTTCCAAAATAATTGATTATATGATCTTTAAGGTATCCTACCGAAAGTATTACTTTATTTATTTCCTGTTTTTCGAGGTTGGCAAGAACAAAAGAGAGGAATGGTTTCCCGTTTACCGGGGCCAAGCATTTAGGGATACCGGGCAGGACATCTTTCAGCCTTGATCCGAATCCTCCGGCCAATACAATTGCTTCGCGGGTTCTCATGTGGACATTAAACTTTAAAGAGCTTATGTTCAACCAGTTCGCAAATAATATGGCCCAATAAAATATGAACTTCCTGTATGCGGGGTGTATCGTTCGAAGGTACGTTCAGCAGGTAATTGCATTTTTCTTTCAGTTTCCCTCCATTTTCACCTGTAAAGCCAATTGTTACCATCCCAAGTGTCCTGGCTTCGGCGAAAGCTTTTAGAATGTTATGCGAATTTCCGGATGTACTGAGACCTATAAGTATATCATTGGGCCTTCCCATAGCCAGAACCAGCCTGGCAAATACTTCGTCGTACCCGTAATCATTTGCAACAGCAGTAATGTACGAAGAGTTAACATGCAGTGCTTCAGCGTACAAGGGATGCCTGTCGAAGTAAAACCGGCCTGAAAGTTCGGCTGCGATATGCTGGGCATCAGCGGCACTTCCACCATTGCCGCAAAGAAGCACCTTGCCCCCGTTTTCATAACAATTAACCACCTGGTCAACGATATTCCTGATTGTACGGTGCAATGCCTGATCGTTTAAAACCTTGGTTTTTAGATCGATGGAGGCTTGTATTATTGATTTTATAGTTGATTCCATGTTTCCGCTCAGCTAAAGTGATTTGCTTAATATTAATTTATTACTGCTCCAGGGTCCATGTAACGAGGCCCTCGGAAGTAAATTCGTAACGCTCGGTATAACCCCCGAATTGTTTCAGCGATTCTATAACCTTGTAACGGGAGTTTCCCGGGCAATAGAAAAACATATATCCTCCGCCGCCGGCTCCTGAAATTTTGCCACCGGTTGCGCCGTTTTCGATTGCGGTATCGTAAATAGTATCAAGGTTGGCATTGGTTATTCCCTGTGCCATCTGCTTTTTATATTTCCAGCCGAAATCGAGTATTTTACCAATTTCGTCAAGGTTGCCACGAAGCAGGGCTTCTTTCATCATAAGTGCCTGCTTTTTGAGCTGATGCATAGCTTCAATGGCAATACTGTCATCGTTTAGTACATTTTGTTGCTGCCTGGCAATGATCTGCGACGACATGCGGCTTGTGTCGGTATAATACAAAACAAGGTTATGTGAAAGCTCTTCGATGCAGGAATCCTTGATTTTAAGAGGATTAACAATCACTTTATCCTTATAAAACTCCATAAAGTTGATCCCGCCGAAGGTTGCTGAATACTGGTCCTGCTTCCCTCCTGCCATGCCCAGATCGGTACGTTCGATTTCATAAGCCAGGTGGGCAATATCGTATTCTCCTAAAGGAAGTTTGAGCCACTCAACAAATGCCCCAAGAATGGCAACAGCCAGGGTGGATGATGTTCCAAGGCCCGACTGCTGGGGTGCGTCGACTGAGGTTACCAGCTTGAATGATAAATTATAAGCGGGGAAATCTTTCATAATCCGGTTATATATACCGGCATGAATATCGAAAAGGCCTTCCGGTTTAATTTCCGGGCCCGAAGGAAATGCTTTTTTCAGGTTGCCGTCTTCTGTTTCGAAACGGACCATACCATCTGCAACCGGTTCAATTGTAGCATGAGCAAATAAATTGATAGTTGCATTTAGAATCCCGCCACCGAAACGATCCGAATATGGTGATACATCAGTGCCACCGCCGGCAAGGCCAAGTCTCAGCGGAGCTTTACTTCGGATAAGCATTTGTCAGGATTTCGGATTTTTGATTTGTGATTTCGGATTTCTCATATATGGCTGATTGATTGAATTTGTTTTACAACCGAATCGATGTTTTCAAGAAGGATATCCCAGCTGAAGCGTTTCTTTTCGATTGCAGCATTTGCAGCGAATTCATTTTCCTTGTTTTCGGTAAAAAAACGCAAAAGTGCTTCGTTTATTTCATTTGCATCGGGTGCAACCACGTACCCGACCTTACCGTCGGTAACCATCTCTGATAATCCTCCCACGTTGGTAGTGAGCATTGGTTTTTCGAAATGATAAGCTATCTGCGTAACGCCGCTTTGAGTAGCATCTTTGTAAGGCTGGGCAACAATATCGGATGCACAGAAATAATTTACAATTTCGCTGTTCTCAATAAATTCGGTCCGAAGAACGATATTTCCGCCAAGTCCGAGGCTTTCAATCAAGTCAAGGTATGGTTTTCCATCTATGTAAAACTCACCGGCAATGAGGAGTTTAACCGGGAGTTTCCGGAATCGCTCATCGGCAAATGCTTTAATCAGCAGGTCGAGGCCTTTGTATTCGCGGATAAATCCGAAAAACAGGATATAACTGTAGTTTTGATCCAGTTTTAAATATTTCTTTGCCAGGTCTTTACCAATTTTTTCGCCAAAATTATCGTACAAAGGATGAGGCGAAAAAGCGCGTGGTTTCAGTTTATCAAATTTTCCAAGGTCACTGAGCACGGCGCGCGACATGGCAATAAATCCGTCGCAGCTTTTCACAAAAAAACGCGAAAGCAATTTGCCACCCGGCATTTTCTCGTGGGGAATAATATTATCAGTAATGGCAACAACTTTGCTGTATTTGTTCCTGCGTATTATGCGGGCAATGGTTCCGAGGCAGGGCGCCATAAAAGGCATCCAATAACGGATAATAACAATCTCGGCCCGGCGTTTGCGTATTTGCCGGCCAACTTTTATCCAGTTGAACGGATTAACTGAATTAACAGCAACCACGATATCGAGGTCCACAGGAGGCGGATCAGTTGAATACTGGGTTTTACCAGGGAAAAGAAACCCCGGGTATTGCAGGCTAAAGGTATAAATAAGGACTTTATCACCACGCTGCTGGTATGCCTGAGCAAGCCTTTCGTTGTAAGTCGACATTCCTCCGCCCCTGAATGGAAATGCTGTCCCGATGATGATAACGTTTCGTTGTTCCATTCGTGCAGTTGAAAATTTGACTAAAATGTTTGGTCTAGAAAAGTTCCTTCTCTATTAGGTAATGGTTGCGCTCGGGCGAATTACGCGCTACCATTTCAGCCAGAAAACCTGTAAGGAACAGTTGTGTTCCCATTATCATGCTCAACAGACCGAAATAGAACAGAGGCCTGTCGGTCATGCGGTATTCGGCCAGGAAGAATTTTGCATATGCAAGAACACCTGCAATGGCAAAGCCAATTATAAATAAGAGCATACCAAGCATGCCGAATAAATGCATGGGTTTCTTCCCGAATTTTGAAACAAACATGATCGAAATCAAGTCGAGTGGGCCGTTAATAAAACGGTTTACCCCAAATTTGGTCACACCGAATTTGCGTTTACGGTGTTCGACCACTTTCTCCCCTATTTTCTTGAACCCGTTCCATTTTGCTATTACAGGAATATAGCGGTGCATTTCACCATATACTTCGATGCTTTTGACTACATCTTTCTTATAGGCCTTTAGCCCACAATTATGATCATGCAGTTTTACCCCCGACATGCGGCTGGTCATCGAATTGTAAAACTTGGAGGGTAGGTTTTTGGTAAGAGAAGGATCGTGGCGGACTTTTTTCCAGCCGGAAACCAGGTCGAAACCTTCCTCTTTAATCATCTTAAACAAACCGGGGATTTCGTCGGGGCTGTCCTGAAGGTCGGCATCCATAGTTATCACCACGTCGCCGGCAGCAGTTTTAAAACCGGTGTTCAGCGCAGCTGATTTCCCGTAATTACGGCGGAATTTAATACCCTTGATCCTTTTGTCAGTCTGGTTTAGCTGTTGAATTACACTCCACGAATGATCATAGCTGCCGTCGTCAACGAGCAGGATTTCGTATGAGTATTTGTTCTCCTCCATAACTTTTCCAATCCACTGGCAAAGTTCCGGAAGTGATTCTTCTTCGTTAAGTAAGGGTACTATTACCGAAATATCCATAATCAGGTTTAGATTGTTCCTCCGGCTGCATCGTCGAACATTTCCGGGTTCTTTTTCATGATTGCACCAACTATTAATGCAATAATTCCATTAATAATTACACCAATAAAAAAGTTTTTAACTGTAGTTGCTACCGATCCCATATTAGCGGCCTGCTCATCGAGTTTATCTAAAGTCTGGGCCATCTGTTCGTCGGAGACCTTACCCGATAAATAATTCTCCATATAAGCCTTTTGAGCTTCCATGATATTCTTATAATAATCAGGCTCTATTAATTTAATAAAAATCAATGTAAATACCGTCGACAAAACGGAAGCTGTCACTAGGGCAATTAAACAATAAAGAAATGCATCTCGGAATGAGATAAATCCGCCAACCGAGGTCCTGTATTTTTTAAATAAAACAACCAGGACTGCGATGCTGATTGCAAGACCAAGAAGCCCTACAAGTATAGGCATCATAATTCCAACAGGCTTAACATCGGCTACATACATCAGGATAAAAACAATTATCGAAACTCCTCCGAGAATGAGGCCATTTTTTAAGGCAGAGATGAAAAGTGAATCTTTGGTTTCCATAAGGTTAAGTTTTAACGTGTTTGTTTAGTGCAAAGGTAAGAAAGTTGATTTAGAACCGCGAAAAATAAACGGGATGTTTTTTTGATTATAAATAGTTGTACTTTTGCAATCGGGTAAGTCTTATACGACCAGCTCCTATTGAACTCCCCCAGGACAGGAATGTAGCAAGGGTAAATGGTTGAGCGGTGCGATATAAGTAGCTTACCCTTTTTTTTATGCCTTTTTTTTTGCTCCCGGCAAAACCCGTTTTCGTTTAAATCTTTGGTAGCAAGATTTTATTTCTGAATTACTTTTCAGAAATACATTCCTGATTTTTAACC
>CAISRK010000265.1 GCA_903887815.1 uncultured Bacteroidales bacterium
AATAAGGTTCACACGCACGGGTATATTCATAAGTCTGTTATCGGTGCGGGTTGCAGTAACTATAAATTCATCCATGTTGATTACAGCCGGGATTATATAAATTATCAATCTTCTTTTCTTCCAATTCAATCATTAAGGAAATGGAAAAGTCGGAAAATCGCTGAAAGCCGGTAATAAAACCATAAACAGCAACGATTTTTTCAACTTCGCTGATTGCCTTTATCCTATCGGTGTAGCAATATGCAGTCCAATAAACAGGCTTCATTTTTGGTTTTTAGAAATTGAATACCATTTGAACATCGCAACGTAACAGGCATTGAACCCTGAACTCTCCAATTCCATCATTTTCAGGACATCCCACTCTCATTTAAAGCTTTCCGGCAAGCCAATCGTCCAGCTTCGATAAGTTCCTCGGTGCGGTAGAAATCGAAAATGGTTGCCATTTTAAACGAAACACTCACGAGGATATCCGGCTTGTATTTTTCGATGGATATAGATGTGAGTTTGTTTTGCGATAGGTTCACCGATTCGGATATGACATCAAAAAGATTCACATTTTTGGGTTGTGGCTGATGCCCGTTCCTGTATTTTTCAACATACTGGTCGATCATACCCGACCATTTTTCGTTGAGTGCAAGCCTGAGTTTACTGAAGTGCTTTTCGTGGGTTATGATCTCTTTCCGGCTTTCCGGCTCTTCATAAGGAATGTTGGCATTAACATCAACAGCGATCAGTATATCTCCATCACGGCGTGTTACCAGGTCGATAGGCAAAGGATTAAGCACGCCGCCGTCAACCAGCAACATACCGTCGAGGTTTACAGGGAGGAATACAGTGGGTATTGAACTGGACGCACGGATGGCCTGCAGAAGGTTGCCGCTTGTAAAAACCATCTCTTTGTGGCTGGTAAGATCGGACGCAACACAGGCATATGGAATCGACAGGTCTTCAATATTTACGTCACCAATAAATTCCCCGACAACCTTCATTATTTTTTCCCCTTTTATAAGCCCGCCTGATCCAATGGTAAGGTCAAGGAATTTGATCACATCCATTTTGCTGAACGAAAGCAGCCATTTCGAAAACTCATCGAGTTTTCCATTTGCCAGCATTCCCCCGATAATTGATCCCATGGAGGTGCCTGAAACCGAAGTTATCGTATACCCCGACCTGATAAGTTCCTCAATTACCCCTATGTGGGCAATACCGCGGGCCCCGCCGCTCGAAAGGACTAATGCTACATTTTGTGACATAACCTGATATCTGAAAGTGAATGTATAAATTTCCGGGAGTGTGTCCCGGCTGTGAAATACAAATATAGTGAACTTAACTATATTCCGGGAGGCTGATCCGGATTTCGGCCAAAGTTGTATGGAAGATTTCAGAGGAGGATAAGGGCAGAGGTGCACATACTGCCATGAGGTATTCGTCGGAAAGTGAATGTGTTTCGATGCCAAATCCGGCTGCCTCCTCATTCCCGGTCAGAAGGTAGGATTCCCCGTTTTTCACTATTGTGAATGAGTTCAGGTGTTGCGTCAGCCCGCGGCCAATGGCTTTAAGGAAACTTTCCTTTATAGTCCAGAGCGTGATGAAATAAGCCATTCTTTCGGATTCAGCAAGACTCATCAGGTCCCGGATTTCGGAAGGGGAGAAAAATCTTTCGGCTATACGCAAATTTACCTGCCTGACCCGTTCCACATCAATACCCAGTTCATCCGGTCCTACGGCGCACACGATATACTGCCCTGAATGCGAAATGTTAAAATGGACGTTTTCGAAATTTTCGATATGCGGTTTTCCTTTTTCGCCAAACGAAAGCCTGATTTCCTGTTGCGGGTTTCCAATGTATAGCCCTATGGAATACCTGGCCAGCAGTTCACCTGCCACGGTTTGTAATTTACTTGTATTACTGAGCCTGTCCTTCACACGCGTCCTGCCTTCCTGTGGAATACACCCGAGTAACACCTCCGGGAATCCCGGCTGGTGATCCGATTCTTCGAGCTGCAGGACATAGACTTTGATCATTTCGGTAGCTGGTTCCGGGTTACTGGTTGCTGGTGTGACAGGTGGGTTGTTTTTATTCAAGGATTGATGAGATTGATGGGATTGAGTTTGCTATTCGTCAAATACATCCGACATCGAACATCCGACATTTCACCCCATCCAAAGGCATCTCCCGCCAACGCTTCTTACCCTTTCTTCTCCGACACGGCACTCATCACCCTCATCAGGTTGCCTCCCCATATTTTTTTTATGTCCTTTTCGCTGTATCCGCGTTTTACAAGTTCCAGGGTGATATTGCCCATCTGGCTGACATCCTTGCAGCCATCCACACCGCCTCCGCCATCGAAATCGGTTCCGATTCCCACATGATCGATTCCGGCAATTTTCACCATATGATCAATATGGTCGACTACTTCACTCACGGTTGCAAGTTTTTGCGGGAATTTTTCATCAAGGGAATGCCAGTCGGCACTGGCAGCTTCCCAGTCCTGGTCGCTCAGGTCCTGGAAATTTTTCCATTTTTTCCGAATAGCCATCCTTGCCGAATCGCGCTCTGGATAGGGGATTGGCTTTTTAACATAGTCGCTTAAGATGCACATTTGCACTACTCCGCCATTGGCCGAAAGGGCGCGAAGCATATCGTCGGTCAGATTGCGTGGGTTGTCGCACAAGGCACGTGAACAGGAATGTGAAGCAATTACAGGTGTTTTGGTTAGTTTCAGAACATCGTAGAACGATTGGTCCGAAATGTGCGATACGTCAATCATCATTCCAAGCAGGTTCATCTCTTTTACCACCTGCACACCAAACTCACTTAATCCTTTTTTATTTGCTGTATCGGTGGAACTGGTACAGATATCGTTGTTTTTTGTATGGCAAAGCGTAATATACCGTGCTCCGCGATCGTAAAAGTGTTTCACGTTCGCGAGGTCGTTCCCGATCGGATAGCCGTTTTCGACACCGATAAAAACAACGCTTTTTTTCTGTTTCACCAGTTTATAGGCTTCACGGGGAGTGGTTGCAATGCCGCTGATATCGCTGTGGCGACTTACAGCTGCGTCGATTGAGTCAAATATCTGTTCGGCTTTGGCTTTAACTTTAGCATTTCCTTCAGGAGTGCGTGCACCCTGGCTTGTAAAAACTGCGAAGAATACTGCATCGAGACCGCCCTGGCGCATACGAGGGAAGTCGACGCAACTGCGTATCATAGTGGTACTGTTGTCCTTCGAAATGTCGAACCGTTTGTTCGTAAAATTCATGGGCGCATCCGTATGGGAATCGACTGTAAACGCTTTTGCATGGATACGGGCAGCCTTGGCCTCAAGTTTCGGATTATTCTGGGCCGAAAGGTTCTGGCCGAAAGCAAATACAAGCAGGAAGCAGGTAACCGACAGGTTAAATTTCATTGTCAGGAGTTTATTTAAAAGGCAAATGTAGTATTATTCGAATCTGATCTACTCAATCGGCGGTTTTTTGATTTAAAACTTTGCAAATCGTCATAAGCTCCCGGGAACAGAATAAGTTTCAGTCTCTGAATTATGAAGGTATTCTGTAAGACCAATTTTTCACTAATCTGTCAATTCACTATTTCTGTCCTCTGCCTTCAACCTACAAACATACTTCCTCACTCTATTCAACAGCAATTTCATCCACAAAAAGCCAGCATCGCTTTCCACTTCCTGCATGCCATGCCGGGCAGACTCCCTGGTTGACAGCAATTATTTTTATATACCTGATCTTGCTTTTAACATTGAAACTTACCGATTGTATGACGGCTTCGATTACTTCTTTTTCGTTCGAAAAAGTATTTTCACCCAGGCTGGTGTAAGTAACACCATCGTCCGAAACCTGGATGCTTACTTTTTTAGGCAAAAATATCCACGACCGGTTACCTGAAAGGAAATTCATACTGATTTTCTTAGCCTGTAAGGGTTTACCAAGGTCAATAACAACATCCATGTCGGTGTTTTCGAAGCCTTGCCAGGTTCCATCCTGGTAATCAGTTGTAGCCAGGATGCCATCGGTAAGTGCATTGGTACCGCCGGCTGAATACTGTTTCGAAAAAAGGGATTTATAAGTTATGGCTGCTCCTGAAGCTTTATTGGCAACAATATTCCAGCTTCGGTAGCTTCCGGATAAAAACCCGTCGCGTGAAACCGTTGCATTCAAAGTACCGCTCCGGTCGGCCGGAATAGGGTTCACATAATGAGGCGAGGATTTACCTGGAACTTTCCCGAAATCATAGTAAATATCCGATTCGCGGGCACTTGAAGTAAGTGTGTAGAAAAGTTTGTTGGTTGCCGGATCAACATAAGTTTTAAGTACAGCATTTTCGGTTATGATATCCCAGTTATCGGTCCTGAACGATGATGCCGGCAATCCTTCGCCGTTAAAAAGGGTCGCTTCCGAAGTGTTCGTAAATGCATACCTGGCTGCCACAGGTTGTTTAACTTTAGGAGAAGAAATAAGAAGTTGGTTATCTTTTATCTCAACTTTTGCAGGATAAAAAACCCGGTCGGGACCTGCAATACTGAAGTTATTATCCCTGGTGCCGGTGATCCTGAGGCCGCCGTCGGTACCAACAAAGCTTATCCTGATTTTATTTCCTTCAACCTGCATTTCCCTGTAAACCGGTCCCGAGAAACTCCCTGCAGGTTTGGCATAGGTATTATTCAGTGCCCATAAAGCGAGGCGTTTCCCCACGTCCAGCTTGTTTTTAGGATGTATGTCTTTTATATTATCAACCAGGTCCATTGTTACAGCCATACCTGTATTGGGAATTGAAAGGCATTTCAGCTGTGCCTCGCGCAGGAGAGCACCGGTGAAAGGCTGATCATAAGTGTAAGGAGCAATCTGGACATAATAGAAAGGAAAATTGCCTGATCCCCATGCTTTCCGCCAGGAGGTGATAAGTGTTTTCATCAGGAGAGGATACAATGCAGCATCCGGACGGTTTGTTTCCCCCTGGTACCATATAGCACCCTTTATGGTGTAGTTGGTGAGGGGATGGATCATCGCATTGTAAAGCGCCCCGTGTGTGCCTGGCCACCACTGGGAGCCGTTGTAATGGTTGTTGAAATAGCCGAGTTCCGGTTCTTCATTCATGCTTTCGGCGGGTGTCCATGCTTCAGCCGGGGAACCGCCCCATGCAGCCGAAATCAATCCTACCGGTACACCCAGGTGCTGGTTCAGGTAAGCGCCATAAAACCAGGCCGTAGCGCTGAAATCGTTCACTGTATTTGTATCGGGTAAAACCCAGTTCCCTTTGCAGGCTGCAAGCGGCACTGCAGAAGTGTCTCTTGTTACCGTAAAAAGCCTGACATTGGCATATACGCCTTTGGCAACCTCGTCGCGCACTTCGGGTTTATAATTTTTCCAGCCCCCGAGTCCGCGCATTGTAAATTCCATATTCGACTGGCCTGAGCAAACCCATACTTCGCCTATCATTATGTTTACAAGGGTTATGGTGTAATCGCGTCCCGTAATTACCATGGTGAATGGCCCGCCTGCAGCAGGAGTTTGGAGGGTGGTTTTCCATTCACCGTCGGCATTTGCGGTGGTTGATACTGCATCCGCCGACCAGCTTGCTTTTATCCCGACTGTTTCGCCGGCATCGGCCCAGCCCCAGATAGTAATGGTCGTATTTTGCTGTAAAACCATATTGTTGCCAACCAGGGCCGGAAGTTTTATGGCTGCTTCGGCACTGAAAAAAAGCATAATACAGGCCATAACACATAGCCCGCTAACAATCAGATTCCTGGTCTTCGACATAGCACTATTTTTTCTGCAAATCTAAGATTTATCTGATGGTAGCGAATTTATCATTAAGGAATTAGCTGAAAAAAACAGGAATTTTGAACTATAGGAGGGCTTAGCCTTACGCTTTTGCGGCACTTTGGAGTGCCTAAAGTTGAGAGTGCCTGGAATTTGGAGTGCCTAAAGTGCCTAAAGTTGAGAGTGTCTAAAGTTAAGAGAACATATTTTTAAAACAGGGTATGATTTGCTGAACTGTCCGGGTTTCGAATTTATTTAAATCTTTGTAAACCAACAGTGACCTCAAAATCAATTTAATGCAGTAAATTACAACACTCCAAACTCAAGGCACTCAAGGCAATTTAGGCACTCAAGGCACTTCAGGCATTCATAACCTTTACCTGGTGATTGATGGATTCGAGGTGGATGGCTTTAAACATCTGGTCGATAAATTCGGCGCTCAGGCCCTTGTCCTGTCCTTTGGCAACCACTTTTTTTACGATTTCTTCCCAGCGTGAGTTCTGGAGGATGGTGATATTATTGTCTTTCTTGTACTTGCCTATGGTTTGGGCCACATTCATACGCTGCTCCATAAGATCGAGGAGCTGGTCGTCGAAAATATCGATCTGGCTGCGCAGGGCGCCCAGTACATTAAGGAAATTGCTGTCGCTCGAAACGGGTTGCCTCAGTACCAGCCTGCCAAGCAATTCCTCCAGGGCCTGCGGCGTTACCTGCTGGCTTTTGTCGCTCCAGGCGGAATCGGGATCGGGATGCGACTCGATCATAAGCCCGTCGTAATTCAGGTCCATGGCTTCCTGTGCGATTTCCAGCAAATATTCCCTTGCACCGCCTATATGGCTGGGATCGCACAGTAATGGCAAATCGGGGATGCGAAGCCGGAGCTCAATGGGTATCTGCCACTTGGGCTGGTTGCGGTAGGTGGTTTTTTCGTAAGCCGAAAAACCGCGGTGTATGGCTCCAATCCGTTTGATTCCGGCGGCTTGGAGGCGCTCGATGGCACCTATCCACAATTCCAGGTCGGGATTTACGGGGTTTTTAACAAATACCATTGCATCCACACCCTGGAGCGCATCGGCTATTTCCTGCACGGCAAAAGGGTTCGCTGAAGTGCGGGCGCCGATCCACAAAACATCGATGCCGAATTTCAGGGCTTCGTACACATGTTTTTGCGTAGCCACTTCGGTGCCGGTAGGCAAACCGGTTTCCTGTTTCACCTGTTTTAACCACTTCAGGCCCTCGGTCCCCACGCCCTCGAACGCGTTGGGCCGGGTACGCGGTTTCCAGATCCCGGCCCTGAAAACATCCACTTTGTTGAGTTTTGCCAGCTGGCGTGCGGAGTCCATTACCTGCTCTTCGGTTTCAGCCGAGCAGGGCCCCGATATCAGCAATGGGCGTCCTTTGTAAATACTCCAGTTCTGTATGGGTTCGATATGTAGTTTTTGATCCATGGGGAGTTATGAGTTATGAGTTATGAATTATGAGGTAAAGGATAATTGACAATTGACAATTGACAATTGACAATGCGATTTGAGCGTTTCAGAGTTTCAGTGTTCAAAGGTTCCGTTTACCAGTTTCCAGCCACTAGCCACCAGCCACCAGTAACCAGCAACCAGAAACCTCAATTCAGGATCTTCCGTATCTTATTTGCCTCGTTCATCAGGTCTTTAAGCCCCTCGGCATTGTGTTCGAGAATATACTTCCTGAAAAGCTCCATTTTTTCCATGTAATTGTCGAGCACTTCGATTATAGAATCCGAATTCTGGATAAAAATGGGTGCCCATGTATCGGCACTGCTCTTGGCTAAACGAACCGTGGAGTCGAAACCGCCGCCTGCAAGTTTCAGTATGTTTTCCTCATCTTTTTCCTTATCCAGTACACTAAGCGCCAGCGAAAAGGAAGTGATATGCGAAATATGCGAAACATAGGCAACATGCACATCATGATCCCTCGAATTCATAAACGACTGTCGCATATTCAGTACCGTGTACATATCGCCAACTGTTTTAAGTGCATCCTCATCCGAAAGCTCCCGGTCGCAGATAATTACATGTTTGTAATCGAAGAGCTTTCCGATTGCCGCCATGGGACCCGAAAACTCGGTTCCGGCCATAGGATGCGATGCCACATAGCGGCCACGGGCAGGATGGTTAGCAACTGCATCTGCTATGCCTGCTTTGGTCGATCCCATATCGGTAACCACTTTCGGGGTACCGGCTATCATGTCGAGTATTCCCGGCAACATCTGCCGGTTTGTGTTAACCGGGGTGCTTAAAATGATAAGATCCGATTTCATTACTGCATTTACCAGGGTATCGATTTCATCGGCCAGACCGCTGTGAAGTGCTATATTCTGGTGATGAATATTATTGTCGACACCGGTTATACGGCCGGCAAAACCACGCCTCTTGAGGTCGATCGCCAGCGAGCCTCCTATTAATCCTAATCCTACTATACAAACGTTCATTGTTTTTTCTTTTATTTCTTATTGCTTAATAGATAATTTTGGGGATCTCTTTATTTAAATTCCAAGTTCCAAATTCCAATCACAGATACTAACAAAAATCCGCATTCCGAAATCCGAAATCCTTGCCTCCTTCAGAACTATGTATTAACCGTCGAAAGCCTCTCAATAGCCTTCTGCAGCATAGTTTCATTCGCGCAAAGCGAAATCCGTATATACCCGTCACCCTGGCTGCCGAAAACCATTCCCGGTGTTATAAAAATATGCTTTTTGTGCAGGATTTCTTCGGTGAGTTCTTCGCCATTTGCATAGTTTACGGGTATTTTGCCCCATACAAACAAACCGGTCTGGTTGCGGTCGAAGGTGCAGTTGAGCGTATGCATAAGGGTTTCGACCAGTTTACGGCGTTTCCCGTAGATTTCGTTTACCGTGCGGTACCAGTCGCCGGGGCTGTTTAACGCCACCACCGCTGCCTGCTGCAAGGGCTGAAACATGCCTGAATCCATATTGCTTTTCATTTTTATGATTTCCGCTAAGTATTCCTCATGCCCGGCAACCATTCCGATCCTCCAGCCGGCCATATTATGCGACTTGCTCATCGAATTGAGTTCAAGGGCTACTTCCTTTGCCCCGTCGACTGACAGAATGCTGAGGTGGTCGCTGTTGAGTATAAAACTGTATGGATTATCGTTACACAAAAGGATATGATGCCGGTGTGCAAAAGCCACCAGGTTTTCGAACAATATGCGGTTGCCCCGGGTGCCGGTAGGCATATGCGGATAATTGACCCACATGATTTTTACGTTGCTTAGGTCGCTGTCAGCGAGAGCATGCAGGTCGGGGTACCAGTTTTGTTTTTCGCTGAGGGGATATGCCCGTACTGCGCCACCCGCCATTTTGGTAACGGAGGTGTAGGTGGGATAGCCGGGATCGGGAACAAGCACTTCGTCGTCCTGATTGAGGAAAGCCATGCTGATATGCATGATGCCTTCCTTCGAACCCATCAGGGGCAGGATTTCTTTTTCAGGGTCGAGTTGTACCCCGAAATACTCCATGTACCAGTCGGCAAATGCTTTGCGCAGGGCAGGTATTCCCTTGTAGTTCTGGTAGCCGTGCACGCCGGCCTGGTTCGAAGCCTCGTTAAGTTTTGCGATCACGGCCGGCGAGGGCGGAAGGTCGGGGCTGCCGATGCCGAGGTTGATAATATCGGCTCCAGCTTTACGCATTTCGTCGATCTGGCGGAGCTTGTGCGAGAAATAGTATTCCCCTACCAGCTCAGTCCTCCACGATGGTTTTATTTTCACTTGGGCGTTGTCCATTCTGGTATTCTCCTAAAATTTGTAAATGTTCGGTTAAGGGCCGCACGGCTTCGAGGGCTTGCTGGTACCTGGCGTAGTCGATGAAAACCAGGTCGATGTAGAAGAAGTATTCCCATTCCACACCCACTATGGGCAGCGACTGTATCTTGGTAAGGTTCATCCTGTAGAACGAAAGTACCGACAGCACCTGCGACAGACGCCCTTCCTCGTGCTGCAGCGAGAAGCACAGGGTTGCCTTATTGATTTGCTGGCTGGCGATCTGTTCCAGTTCTTTCACTTTATTGCTTTCGGTTATCACCTGGAAACGGGTGAAGTTGCGCTTGTTGTCCTCAACCTCGGTTTTCAGTATTTCCATTCTGTACTTCTGCGCTGCCAGTTCGCTGCCCAATGCGGCAATGCCTTCCAGGTTTTCGTTGCGGATCCACTTAACACTGAGAGCTGTATCGGCCGAATCAACAATCTTCACGCCTTTGCGCCTGAGTTCGTTAAGGAAGTTGTGGCATTGTTGTATGGCGATGGGGTGAGAGTGGATTTCATGGATATCAACTATTGTCTGTCCGGGCAATGCGATCAGGTTTTGAACAACCCTCAGGTATTGCTCGCCCATAATAGCCAGGCTGCTTTCGCGAAGCAGGGTTAAATTCTGGAGCAGGCTGCCGGCAACCGAATTCTCCATGGCTACTATTCCGCAATCCGCTTTTTTATCCTGCAGTTCATTGAAGAGGTCGGTGAAGGTTTCGCAGGGGACAATCTCAATGGGAATATCGCCGAAGAATTTCCTGGCGGCTATTTCGTGAAATGCCCCGAATCCTCCCTGTATGGCAACGCTGATGCTGTTTTCTTTTATAGGGGTCATAGTTTTTCAGGCAAAAAAAAAGTCCCGTACTACCGGGACTTTCATATTATTATTTTTTAAGCAATAACATATCAGTCCGTCTTCAGCAGATAATAAAAGAAGAAGAAATAAGATGTGCTGTTTGCTTTCATGTCGTTTTTTCAAAGGTCCCTGACCAGGAATAGATCTGTAGGGGTACCTGATGCAAAAATAATCTATTAATTAATACAAATGCACTTTTGTCGATTTGTTTTCGGATTAGCGCGGGTAATTACATATATGATTCCGGTTTGGATCAGGTATTACAGATTGGCTCAGAGTATATTACAAGGTTAGTGCTATAGGTAATATTTTTTCAGGTTCATCAAAGTAAAATACGGTATAATAGTCCCCGGTGACTGGTTCAAAGTGCCCGGTGGAGATAAGTCCGGGAGCTTGAGAACCTCAACACTGAGCACCCCGCACTGTGCACCCTACAACCAGCACCCGATATTGACAGTCATTAATAAATATTTTAAACAAGACCCTCCTGACTAGAACCCGCTACACCCGGCAGCCGTCGATTGAATGAGTTTCCACGCATTTTCAACATGTTCCATACTGGTTAGCGTTCCAGCAATGGATAAGCGAAGCGTATATTGCCCTTTAAGTTTTGTATGAGTCAGGAAAATTTTGCCTGTAGCATTGAGTTTGCCAAGTAGCTCTTCATTTACATTGTTCAGGTTTTCGGTCCCGGTAATACACGAAGGCCTGTAACGGAAACACACAAGGCTCAGCGGCACAGGAGCCATAATTTCGAACGAGAGTTGTTCGATGATTTGCGTTTCGAACCATTTTGCCATGCGGATATGCTCACGTATTTTCTCCTGCAGTTGCGTTACACCATACGAGCGGATCACAAACCAGAGTTTCAGCGCACGGAACCTGCGGCCAAGCGGTATGCCCCAGTCGCGGTAATCGTTTACCAGGCCGCGGTTGCCTGTTTTCAGGTATTCGGGTAGGATTTCAAAAGTCCGGATCAGTGCTTCCCTGTCTTTGACAAAATAGGCCGAGCAGTCGAAATTGGTAAACATCCATTTGTGCGGGTTAAACACGAAACTGTCGGCAAGTTCAATTCCGTCAATCATCCAGCGGTATTCGGGCAGGAGCAGGGCTGTTCCGCCATAAGCGGCATCCACATGCAGCCAGGTTCCTGTTTCGGTACACACAGCCGCTATTTCACCGAGCGGGTCAACCGAAGTACAACCGGTGGTTCCGAGTGTTGCTATCACGCACAGGGGGGTGAAACCTGCAGTCACATCATCAGCTATAGCTTTTCGCAAGAGGGATGCGTCCATCCGGTACTGCGAATCTGTTGCAATTTTTACGAGGTTTTTCCGGCCTAAACCGGCAATTTTTACCGCCTTTTCAGCCGACGAATGCGTTTCGGTAGAGCAATATACCCTGAGTTTATTATTACCATCAAACCCGTTTTCATTAATCGTGTAGCCTGAAATCCTTTCGCGGGCAGATAAAATTGCCGCCAGGGTGGATGTGGAAGCCGTATCCTGAATAACGCCATGCCATCCGGCAGGTAAACCGGTCATGGTTTTAATCCAGTTCATCATCATTTCTTCCAGTTCGGCGGCTGCCGGTGAAGTGTCCCATACCATGCACTGCGCACCCAGCGAAGCGGTGAGCATTTCGGCCAGGATGCTCGGATAGCTGCCGTTGGCAGGGAAATATGCAAAAAAATTCGGGCTCTGCCAGTGGGTAATTCCAGGCATAATAATGTGTTCAAAGTCACTCATTATGTCCGCCATAGGTTCGCCTGCCGAAGGAGGCGACAGGGGTAGTTTCGCCATGATTTCACCGGGTTTTGCTTTCGATTTTACCGGGTAATCTTCAATGTTTTCGTAGTAATCGGCCATACGATCGGCAAGCCGGTGTGCCCATTCCCTGAATTCGGAATTATTCATGCAATTTTTTTCAGTAAAAGTAAGAATTGTAAAAATCACATGAGCGCGTTTTATATAAAATCACTCAATACAGACTGGAAAGGTTTATTCAACCTTGATTTGGTCAATCTGAGGCGCTTTCAGATCAATTCCGATTGTAGCCGGAAAGTTCATACTTTTGCAAACTTCTTTTCCCACCCTGTAACTAAAAGGATAACGGGAAGCAATATAATTTGTTTATCAGCCTTTTGCCGGATCATACAGTGAATAAGAATTACATCCCTTATGCCTTTTATTTTGCGCTGGCAGTAGCAGGTGTGCTGGGTGTGTTATCTTTAATCAGTACCGGCAGGACTGTGTTTGGCGTTTCGATAAAGCCGGTAAGTATTTTATCCGACATACTGGCTGACGATACCCTGGCGATAGTTCCATTCATCGATACCCTTGCAGATGTTGAAACCTGCCCGGCGGGTGTTGTGTGTTTCCGCAATTTTACCGGCGAAAAATACCCGCTCGATAAACTCCTTGGCCAGGTACTCGAGGCGAAGAAAAATAAAGGGAAAGTCCGTATTGCCTGGTATGGCGATTCGTTTTCGGATGGCGACATACTGGTGAGCGATCTGCGCGATACCCTCCAGTCACTTTATGGCGGCAATGGCGTGGGATTTGTCCCTAT
Source organism: uncultured Bacteroidales bacterium (assembly GCA_903887815.1). Lineage (GTDB taxonomy): Bacteria > Bacteroidota > Bacteroidia > Bacteroidales > UBA4417 > UBA4417. The sequence continues at coordinate 13,007 of CAISRK010000265.1, forward strand.
CACCTCTGAAATAGCCGGTTTCAGGCGGTCGGTGATCCATTCATTCGGGGGATGGAATACCACTTCGGTGCTCACCAACCCAGGCTCAGGGAAACTTGGGATTAACGGGTTTGGCTATAGTCCTGATTCGGGGAATTATGTTTTCTATAAAGGAACCAATCATTTTAATCATACCTCGGCATTCAATACATTCAGGCTGTTTTATGAATCCACCTCGGACCAGAAGGCATGGATTGTTATAAACCGTAAGGACAGGCGTACTGTCGATTTACCGGCTTCCGCTACGCCTGCCATGGTAACCGTTACTGCCGACACCATCATGCAGGTGAGGGCGAGTCTCAACAGGGGCGGGGTAACCTGTTTTGGTGCATCGCTCGAAGATGAAACCGGAATTTATATCGACAATTTTGCCATTAAAGGCAACTCGGGGCTGGGTTTGAGGGGCATACCCGAAAAAAACCTTTTTGCATTCGGCAGCCTGCTGCATTACGACCTGATTGTTTTGCAGTTCGGGCTGAACGTTTCAAACTCGGCAAGTACCGATTTTAACCCATATATCAAAGGGATGACGAAACTGATCACGAGTCTGAAACAGGCATTTCCGGGAACACCCATATTGCTGCTGTCGGTTTCGGACCGCAGCCAGCGCCGGCAGGGGCAGTTTGTTACTATGTCTGTGATACCTTTCCTGATACAGGCGCAGGAGAGAATAGCTTACGAGAATAAGCTCCTTTTCTGGAACCTGTTCGAGGCAATGGGTGGCGAAAATTCAATGGCGGCTTTTGCCAATGCGAAACCTGCTCTTGCTAATAAAGATTACACACACCTCAATTTTGCCGGTGGCCGTAAAATAGGCTTAACCTTTGCAAAAAGTTTTATAAATGAAGTTGATAAATACCAGAAAAGGAGGAATAGTCTTGCTGAAATCCATAAATAAGCTGCTCATAATTGCATGTATACTGGCATTTGCGTTAAAAAGCAAAGGCCAGGTTATCGAAAACGACTCCATCAGCGTGCCCGACAGTATTGCTGCCGGTGAATTCCCGTTTGTAAATTATGAAGCCGACACCATTATTAACGGTGCATATCTTTCGCCTCTGTTTAGTAAACTGTTGAAGCTGGAAAACTGTGATTCCTCAGTTGTAAGCATTCTGCATATCGGCGACTCGCATATACAAGCCGACTTTATTACACGCGAAGTGCGGAAAAACATGCAACTGCGTTTCGGTAATGCCGGCCGCGGGCTGGTATTCCCGCTCAGGGTTGCCGGAACTAACGAACCGAACGATTACCGGTCATCGACAAATGTGGGATGGAATGTAGCAAAAGTTATCGGTGTTACGAAATCGCCCGATCCCGGAATTTCAGGAATATCGATGAGTACAGGCGAAAGTGGTGCCTTTTTCGATCTTACCACATACAATCACGATGACCTGGATTATGCGTTCAACCAGGTTACCCTGATTCATACAAAGGACTCCCTTCAGTACGACTGCCGGTTTACGGATGCCCCGATGAAGTTTGGGTACCTGATGTCGGCTTTGCCGCTCGAACCAAAAGAAATTACCACGACTGTTACTTTTACCCATCCTGCAAACTATGTCAGGATCCAGGCCGAACAAACTGAAGCAGGGCAGAGATTGTCGACAATAAACGGGGTAATTCTGCAGAACGGCAAGCCTGGAGTATTATATCACAGTGTCGGAATTAATGGCGCTCATTACAGCGATTACAACAATTCGCCCTTGTTTTTCAGGCAGATAAAAGTGCTGCAACCCGACCTGGTAATTATTTCGCTGGGTACCAACGAAGGGGCCAATATTAAAGTTACCGAAGACGATATAATGGCTTCCGTTCATACCATGCTGCAAAATATAAAATCGGTAAGCCCGGCATCACTTATTCTCATCACTACTCCCACCGACGATTATTTCCGCAAAAAATATAAGAACCCCTATCTGGAAACCGTTCACAGGGCGCTTGTGAAAATTGCTGAAACTGAAAAAGTGGCTTGCTGGGACCTATATACCGTTACCGGTGGTTTTGGTTCATGTATCGAATGGCGTAATGCCGGGATGTTGCAGCGCGACGGGATTCATTTTAACAAACAAGGTTATGTGCTGCAGGGTTCATTGCTGTACAAAGCCTTAAACGACAGCTATTTCAGGTATGGGGCAGATTGATTTTCATAAATTCCTGCAGGAGTTTGTTTACAATCCTAAAGAGCCGATGATTTTCAGCTCGGGGTTTTTCCTGTTCCTTTTCCTGGGATTTATGGCTGTTTACAGCCTTGTGTACAAACACAATAAGCTTAAAAACATATACTTAACCCTGTTTTCGATATTCTTTTATTACAAATCGAGCGGTTTGTATTTTATACTTCTGCTCATTACCGCCGTGGTTGATTATAACCTTGCCCGGCAGATTGCCCGTACCGAAAACCAGCGGAAAAGAACCCTTTTCCTGGTGATCAGCCTTTTTGTAAATCTTGGGATGCTGGTTTACTTCAAGTATACCAATTTCTTCATGAGCATGGTTTACGATGTTATACACAAACCCTTCGACCCGCTGAATATATTTTTACCGGTCGGGATTTCGTTCTTCACTTTCCAGAGCCTGAGTTATACAATCGATATTTACCGCCGCAATATTGAGCCTGTTAAAGACATTTCGGAGTTCGCCTTTTTTGTGACGTTCTTCCCGCAAATGGTGGCAGGGCCAATCGTTAGGGCATCGGTTTTCCTGCCGCAGGTAAGGCAGGCTCCATTTGTGAGCAGGGACGATTTCGGGAAAGCCGTTTTCCTTATCTGCATCGGTTTGTTTAAAAAAGCAGTGATTTCGGATTATATCAGCATGAATTTCGTCGACAGGATATTCGATAATCCGGGTTTGTACACCGGACTTGAAAACCTGTTCGGGGTTTACGGATATGCCTTGCAGATTTACTGCGACTTTTCGGGTTACACCGATATGGCCATTGGCATTGCGCTGATGCTGGGTTACAAACTTCCGGTCAACTTCGATTCGCCATACCAGTCGGCAAGCATTACCGAGTTCTGGCGGAGGTGGCATATTTCACTTTCGTCGTGGCTTCGCGATTACCTGTATATTTCGCTTGGAGGCAACCGGAAAGGCAAAATCCGCACCTATATCAACCTTATGATCACCATGCTGCTCGGCGGTTTGTGGCACGGGGCAGCCTTAAGGTTTGTGATTTGGGGTGCCTTGCACGGTATTGGCCTGGCTTTTGAGAAATTTTTTAATTCCCTTGTCAGCATTCCGAAAAACAAATTAACACGGTTACTCGGTGTGCTGCTTACTTTCCATTTCGTGTGTTTTACCTGGGTGTATTTCAGGGCCGATAATATGGTTGTGGTAAAAGCCATGCTTACTCAGATAACTACTGCCTTCCACCCCGAAATTATGGGTGATTTTATCAAAGGATACCCGTATATTCTTATGCTGATGGCGTTGGGTTTTATTCTCCATTTTATACCAGCCAATATCGAAAACTATACCCGTCAGCTGGTCGTAAAATCGCCGTTTGTCCTGAAAGTAGCATACCTGGTAGTAATTGTTTTTATCGTTATCCAGATCAAATCGTCGGAGATACAGCCCTTTATTTATTTTCAGTTCTGATAACCCGGGCCCCAATTATCTGGTATATTCCTTGCGGATAGTGTTATGTATTTTGGGAGTTCTCTTGTAGAATGCATTCCCTGCAATTAATTTCTTTAAATTTCGTTTTTATCACGAATTGAACAATCTCCTCTGTAAATCCTTATTATTTGTATAAATCTAAATTTAAGAGAATCAATAAATGAAAAACTCAGTTTTCTTCCTGCTTATGATGATTTCTGTGG